>NZ_JCALCV010000011.1:0-167985 GCF_059812525.1 Mycobacterium sp. NGS51 | reverse complement strand
CACGCAGCACCGGTTTTGCGCACGCTCGCGGCGGCTAAGTCTGCGGCCGAGCGCCCAGCACGTCACGAAACAGCGTCTGGCGCAGCGTAATTTCCCGCGGATCGCTCCACAGGTGAAAACCCAACCGGTTCATCACATATCCGAACCCGATACCGGTGTCCGGGTCGGCGAACCCGAACGAGCCGCCGAGCCCCGGCGTGCCGAACGCCTTGTCGGAGGAGCCGAAGCAGAAGTGTGACACCGGTTTGCAATAGCCCAACGAGAACACCGAGTCGACATGCAGCACCTTGTCGTGGAGCCCGCCGGTGGGAGTGACCGCTGGCTGGGTGAGCGCATCGAGAGCGGTTGCGGCTAAACCCAGTTCGCCGCCTCCGGTCGCCGCGCAACCGTAGGCTTTCGCAACCGAGCGGGCGGTGCCGATTCCGTTGGCGGCCGGTATCTCGACGGTGCGCACGTCTTCGCGGTTGTAGTCGCGCATCGCGTCGACGTCGTGGGGCAGCATAGCGGCTCGGCTGGTGAGGCCGAAGGGATTCAGTAAGCCCAGCGCGACTCGCGGCGGCAGCGTATTGAGGTGCAACAGTGCCTCGGAGCGTCGCCAGCCGTGCAAGTGGGCGACGAGGCCGCGGTCCACTGAGGCGGGCAATCCGATGTGCAGGTCCAGACCAAGCGGAGTGGCGACTTCGTCGGCGAAGAATCGGCCCAACGATCGGCCCGCCGGATCGGCGTGCCGGATCAATTCCGACTCATACCAGCCCAGGGTGATGGCGTGATAGCCGTGCCGCGTTCCCGGCGGCCAGACCGGAGCCTGTGCTGCCAGCACCGCCGACAGCTTGCCCGGATCGGCCAAGTCGGCCAGCCGCAGCGGTGCATCCAGCACGGGTAGCCCAGCTTGATGAGACAGCAGCTGCCGCACGGTTACCTCGGCCTTGCCCGCCCGCGCAAACTCCGGCCAGTAATCGGTCACCTTAGCGTCGTAGTCGAGGAGCCCTCGGGAGGCAGCGACGGCAACCGCAAGGGAGGCAATGCCTTTCGTCGTCGAGAACATGTTGACCATCGTGTCGTGGCGCCACGGTTCCTTGGTGATGCCGTTGCGGTAGCCGCCCCACAGATCGACCACTTTGACGCCGTTGCGGTAGACGGCGACGGCGGCGCCGACCTCGCGGCCGCGGGAGAAATTGGCCCGGAACGCGTCGGCGACCTTGCCGTACCCCTCGTCGACGTTGCCGTCGATCAGGTCGGGGGACACGCTGACTTTGAGAACCATCGGGTGTTTATATCGCGAACTGCCCCCGGGGACCGGAGATTCGTCATTTCTTCCGTGCGCGAAGGTGCGCAAACCCGGAAAATTGGTCGGCGTGTCGACCGGGGACACGCACGCTCGCGCGGATTAGGTGCGCTTTAGGCGATCTGTGGGATCACCTCAGCGGCAAGGCGTTCCATTTGCTCACGGTCTTGCGCGACGTCGTCGCCGACGGGGTTGAGCAGGATCATCTGAGCGCCGGCGTCGATCACTTCCCGCAGTCCGCCGGCGACGTCGTCGGGAGTGCCGCAGACCGGGACCGCGTCGATGCCGCGCATCTGACCGTAGATGCGCCGTAGCCCGGCGAGCACACGTTCGCGGGCGTTGGCGGCGTCGTCGTCGACCATCAGATACACGCGCTTGCCGATGGTGAAGCGCGCGGGATCCTTACCCTGGTCTGCGAGCTCGCGGTGCACAGTTTCCACCGCCTGGGCGAAGTTCGCTGTGGTCGAGGAACCGGCGCCCAGAAACGCATCGCCATGGCGCACCGCCCGAGCCAGGGCTTTGGGCGCCTGTCCACCGAACCAGATCGGTGGGTGGGGCCGCTGCACGGGTTTCGGCTGGATCGGCAGATCGTCAACCTGACGGAACCGGCCGTGAAACGTCACCCTCGGCTGATCGGACCAGGCCGCCTTCATCAATTGCAGACCTTCGGTAAAACTGCGCACGAAGGTCGCCTTCTCCACCCCGAAGGCTGAGAACTGACGAAAGCCGCCGCCGGTTCCGACCCCGACGTCCAGCCGCCCGTGACTGAGTCGATCGACCGCGGTCACCGCCGCGGCCAGTTGCAGTGGATCATGCAGCGACGCAACGAGCACTGCCACACCCAGCCGCAGCCGCTCGGTGCAGCCCGCCGCGAAGGCCAGCAGTTCCAGCGGCGCCAGCAGCGGCGCTTGGCCGACAACCTGCTCCAGCGTCCAACCGCCGTCGAACCCGAGCTCCTCGGCGCGGGCAAGGTAGGACCGCACACCCGCCGCATCGAAGCCGGTCGAGTCCAGTTGGGGGATGGAGATCGAATACTTCATCCTGCTCACCGTAGGCCGCCGCGGTGACCTGGGCCCTCGGTACGCTCGACGACATGCTTGGTTTCCTGCCCGACCCGCCCGGCGCTGACGGGGTGCGCGCTCTAGTACGTCGCGTCGACGCGGCCCGCCACCACGGCATCCCCAACGGGTGCGTACTCGAACTCGACTTGTACGGCGCACCGCCGGAGACGGGCGGCTTCGACCCGCTGGCGATCATCAGCGCCGGTGGCCGGCCACTCGTACTGCGCGAAGCCGTGGCCGCAATTTACCGGGCCGCCGACGACCCTCGGGTCGCCGGCCTGATCGCACGGGTGCAGCTTCCGGCCGCCTCGCCCGGTCCGGTTCAGGAGTTGCGGGACGCCATCACCGCGTTCACCGCCCTCAAGCCGTCGTTGGCCTGGGCCGAGACCTACCCGGGCACGCTGTCGTACTACCTGGCTTCGGCGTTCGGTGAGGTATGGATGCAGCCGGCGGGCAGCGTCGGGCTGATCGGCTTCGCCACCAACGCCCTGTTCCTGCGTGAGGCCCTGGACAAGCTGGGTATCGAAGCCCAGTACGTCGCCCGCGGCGAATACAAGTCGGCGGCCAACCGCTACACCCAGGACCGCTACACCGACGCGCACCGCGAAGCCGACACCCGGCTGTTGGAGAGCCTGCGTGCGCAGGTGTGGCAGGCGGTTTCCGAATCTCGCAAAATCGACCTCGATGCCGTCGATGCACTGGCCGATCGTGCGCCACTGCTGCGCGACGATGCGGTGAGTGCCAACCTCATCGACCGCATTGGCTACCGCGACGAAGCTTACGCGCGGATCGCGGAACTCGTTGGCGCCGATGGCATCTCGCCAGAGACCGGCGATGCCGACAGCGATAACGCGCCGGCACGGCTCTACGTTGCCCGCTATGCTCGTGCGAGCGTTCCGCGGTCGGCGCCCTTGCCGCCGATTCCCGGCCGCCGGCCCAAACCGACCGTCGCCCTGGTCACCGTTGCCGGCATGATCGACAGCGGGCGTGGCGGTCCCCGAGTGTTCCCGTTCGGGACATCCAGCGCCGGCGCCGACACCATCGCGGCGGCGCTGCGCGAAGCCGCGGCCGACGCGTCGGTGTCTGCGATCGTGCTGCGCGTCAATAGCCCGGGCGGCGTGGTCACCGCGTCCGAAGTCATCTGGCGCGAGGTCGCCAAGGCCCGCGGTCGCGGCAAGCCGGTGGTCGCGTCGCTGGGTGCGGTCGCCGCATCCGGCGGCTACTACATCTCGATGGGCGCCGACGCGATCGTGGCGAATCCGGGAACGATCACCGGTTCGATCGGTGTGGTGACCGGAAAGCTGGTCGCCCGGGACCTCAAGGATCGGCTGGGGGTGGGGTCAGATGCGGTGCGCACCAACGCCAATGCCGACGCATGGTCGGTCAATGCGCCGTTCACCCCAGAACAGCATGCCCAGGTCGAAGCGGAGGCCGACCTGATCTACACCGACTTCGTGCAGCGCGTCGCGGAGGGCCGGCATTTGAGCGCGGCGGCGGTCGAGGAAGTGGCCCGGGGCCGGATCTGGACCGGCGCCGACGCCCTCGAGCGTGGCTTGGTCGACGAGCTCGGTGGACTACGTACCGCGCTGCGCCGGGCGAAGGTGCTCGCCGGCCTCGACGAAGATACCGAGGTCCGTATCGTCAGCTACCCAGGATCCTCGTTGTGGGAGTTCCTCCGGCCACGCCCGTCGTCACAACCGGCCGCCGCGTCGCTGCCGGACGCGGTGAGCGCGTTGATCGGCCAGTCGGTCGTCGGGCTTTTGGACCAGGCTGAGCGGACGCTGACCGGCGCAAGCGTGCTATGGCTGGGGGAGTCGCGGCTTTAGCCCGCCAGCGTCCCGCTGACGAAAATGATCTCGCCCAGCGGGTCGTCGTCTTCGATTGCGGGAACTTCGAGTCCGTTGCGCACGAACAATTCCGCGCGCGTGACATCGTTGACTGCCCACCCTTTGTCATGCAGGTATTCGACGACGTGGTTGCGCTCACCGGCGTACACCAACGAGGCCATGTCGATGTCGATGCCTTGTTCCCGCAGCGGCGCGGACATTTCCCGCACCCGGTCAGCGTCGAAATTCCGGATACCCGGCACGTATTCGGTGGCGATGGTGCTGCCCGGCACGCTCAGCGCGGTGATGCTGTCGAACAACCGGTCTTGGGCTTCGGGCGGTAGGTAAATCAGCAGTCCTTCGGCCAGCCAGGCCGTCGGCGCGCTGATGTCCAGGCCGGCCTCCTGCAGCGCCGCCGGCCAATCCGAGCGCAGGTCGATCCGGATGGTGCGCCGCGTCGCGGTCGGATCAGCGTCGATTCCGGCCAGCGTGGTGGTCTTGAAATCGATGACCTGCGGCTGATCGATCTCGTAGACCACCGTCTCGGCCGGCCACGGCAACCGGTAGGCGCGCGAGTCAAGTCCGGAGGCCAGTATCACTGCCTGGCGCACGCCGGTTCCCATGGCGTCCAGGAGGTAGTCGTCGAAGTACTTGGTGCGCACCGCGATTCCGTCGATCATCGCTTGTACACGCGCTGGTGATGCATTCTCGATGGCCGACATATCTAGCTCACCGTCGATCATCTTGACGAAGAAGTCCAGCCCTACTGCGCGCACCAGCGGCTCAGCGAACGGGTCGTTGATCAGCCCGCGGGCATCCTTCGTCGCCATCGCCCGACCCGCGGCGACCATGGTCGCGGTCGCGCCCACGCTGGAGGCCAGATCCCAGCTGTCGTCATGTGTGCGTGCCATCGGTGACCTATCCGAGCGTCGCTGAGACGTAGCTCATCTTGCCGAAGACAGCCATCAAATCGCCGTCTGGATATTCAAAGCCGTTGCGGTCATACAGCTCCCGGATCGGGTAGGGGCTCACTTGCCAATCGTGGTCGGAGAGGTAATCGACGACGATGCTGCGTTCGCCCTGATAGAACAGGTCGGCCATGTCGACGTCGAAACCGAGTCGGCGCCACCGTTCGCTGATCCGCTGCGCATGGTCGCCGGAGAAGGCGTCGGGCTCAGGGAAGTGCTCGGTAGCCAGCCGGCTACCCGGAGCGCTGAGCGCGGTGATGTTGTCGAACAACCGGTCCTGGGCCTCCGGGGGCAGATAGGGCAACAGCCCTTCGGCGCTCCACGCGGTCGGTTGGTCGGGGTCGAAACCGCCCTCTTTCAGGGCTGCCGGCCAGTCGTCGCGCAGGTCGATGCTGATTGTGCGGCGCTGCGCCGACGGCGTGGCGCCGAAATCGGCAAGGGTGCTGGTCTTGAAGTCGATGACCTGCGGCTGGTCGATCTCATAGACCACGGTGCCCGCCGGCCACCGCAGTCGATAGGCCCTGGTGTCCAGGCCGGAGGCCAGGATCACCGCCTGCCGTACGCCGGCCTCTGTGGCGCTGGTGAAGAAGTCGTCGAAAAACCGTGTGCGTACCGCCATTTGCTCCGTGCGCGTTTTGCGGTTGAGCCACGGATCGTCATCCAGGCTGACCTCGCCGTCGATCAGCCGGATGAACGGAGTAAGGCCGACCGCACGGACCAGTGGATCGGCGAACGGATCGTCGAGCAGCGCGTCGGGCCCCTGCGAGGCCAGCGCGCGCGAGGCCGCCACCATCGTCGCGGTGGCACCCACGCTGGAGGCCAGATCCCAGGTGTCGTCGTGAGTGCGTGCCATTGGGTCCTCCTAGGTTGGGCTGTGTCGGCTCGCTGCAATTAGCTCAAGGTGGCGCTGACGTAGCGCAGGTCACCGAACGGCATGTCTTCCTCGTCGATCGGCGGAAGACCGTTGGCGGCGAACAGATCCCGGACGCTGTCGCCGGCGACCTGCCAGCCGTGACCGGAGAGGTAGGGTGCGGCTTCGTTGCGATCGCCGAAGTACACCAACTCGGTCATGTCGAGATCGAGACCGTGGTCGCGCCACCGCTGCGAGGCCTTCTGCATCCGTTCTTTCATCTTTTGCTCGTCGGCGGGGTCGGGGTTGGACACGCTTTCGGTGGCGAACCGGCTACCCGGTGCGCTGAGCGCGGTGATGGTGTCCAGCAGCCGATCTTGTGCTTCCGCAGGCAAATAGCCCAACAAGCCCTCAGCGCTCCACGCCGTCGGCTTGCTCGGATCGAACCCGGCCTCGCGCAGCGCGGTGGGCCAGTCGTCGCGCAAATCGATGGCGACCGCGCGCCGCTCCGCGGTAGGTTCGGCGCCCAACTCGGCCAGCGTGCGGGACTTGAACTCGATGACCTGCGGCTGGTCGACCTCATAGACGACAGTCGCGGCCGGCCACGCCAACCGGTAGGCGCGGGCATCCAGACCGGAGGCCAGAATGACTACCTGGCTGATGCCGGACTTTGTCGCGTCGAGAAAGAATTCGTCGAAGAACTTGGTGCGCACCGCCATGTTGTCGGTCATGCGGTGTGCCCCGGCCCGGTCGTCGTCGTCGTCGGCGAGGTCGGCCGGATTCAGCTCACCGCTGGCCAGCCGGGTGAACAGATCGACACCGACGGCGCCCACCAGCGGTTGAGCGAACGGATCGTTGATCAGTGGCGGCTCGGCACGAGTCGCCATCGCCCGAGCGGCCGCGACCATCGTGGCGGTTGCCCCCACGCTCGAAGCCAGATCCCAGGTGTCGTTATCCGTCCGCGCCATGTCCGCTCCTTCAAAGTCGTTACTTAGCCAATATAACTTGCTTAGCGATGGGCGGCCACTCGAGGCACGTATCTTGCGGTTTTCCGTGTCATAACTGGCCACTCGCGCCACGCTTCGGGTATGGCCTATTCGGTGGCAGGCAAGCGGGTGCTGATTACCGGTGCATCGTCGGGCGTGGGCGCGGCGCTGGCCCGACAGCTCGCTGCCGGCGGCGCGGTTGTCGGACTGCTCGCCCGTCGGCGCGACCGGTTGGAAGCGGTGCTGGCCGGGTGCCGGCGAAGTTCGCCGGCTTCACAGATGTGGGTCGCCGACCTGGCCGACAACGCCGCCATCGATCCGCTGGTCGTTGCGGCATGGGAGGGCCTCGGTGGCATCGATGTGTTGGTCAACAACGCGGCGATCCCGAAGCGCCGGGCGGTCAGCGAGTTGGGACCGGCTGCGGTGGAGGCGGTCATGGGGGTCAACTTCTTCGCGCCGATGCGGCTTGCGCTGGCGGTGCTGCCGCGGATGCTGGCCCGTGGTGACGGCGTCATCGTCAACGTGGCCAGCATGGGTGGACGCCTGGGAATCGTCCACGAGGCCGCCTACTGCGCGAGCAAGTTCGCGCTGTGCGGCTGGAGCGAGGTGATGGCCATCGACCTGCACGGCACCGGCGTCTCGGTGAAGCTGATCGAGCCCGGGCCAGTCGATACCGAGATCTGGGACCGGCCCGACAACGATGATCCGCTCTACGACGGGCCCAAGGCGCCGGCCGAGGAGGTGGCGGCCGGCATCATCGCGGCGCTGGGCAGCGACCGGTTCGAGCATTACCTGCCCGATATGAAGGTCGTCGTCGACGCCAAGAACGCCGATGTGGACGCCTATATCGCCGGTGCGGCCACGATGGCGCGACGATGAGGGCACTGGTTTTCGGAGTGCCACCGGAGCCCGGGTTCGACGACGCCCTCGCCCACAGTCCGGTCGCGCTGCGTGAGGTACCGAAACCCCGCTTGCTGCACGACGATTGGGTGATCACCAAGCCGCGGCTGACCGGCATCTGCGGATCGGATTCCAAGCAGATCCTATTGGATTTCGGTGAAGGCGACGCCGACAACGCCATGTCGGCGTTTTGCTCGTTTCCGCAAGTGATGGGTCACGAGGTGGTGGCCGATGTGCTGACGGTGGGTCCGACGGCCCGCGGCCTGGAGGTCGGCCAGCGGGTGGTGCTCAATCCGTGGCTGTCCTGCGGGCCGCGCGGCGTCGAGCCCCGGTGCCCGGCTTGTGAAAACGGCGATTACAGCCTGTGCTGGAGCTTTTGCGACGGCGACATCAAACCCGGTATCCATACGGGGGTGTCGGCCGATGTGACCGGTGGCTATGCCGAGTCGATGGCCGCTCACGATTCAATGTTGTTTATCGTTCCTGAGTCGGTGCCCGATGAGCTGGCCGTGTTCGCCGACCCGTTTTCGGTTTCACTGCATGCGATTACCCGCAATCCGCCGCCACGGTCGGGCCGGGTTCTGGTGTACGGCGCGGGTTCGTTGGGGTTGTGTGCGGTCGCGGTCTTGCGAGCGCTCTATCCGGATGTGGCGGTCGCGGTGGTGGCGCGCTTCGCTGCCCAGGCCGCATTGGCCCGCCGGCTCGGCGCCGATCTCGTATTGGCCCACGAACCACGCCTGGCGGTGATCGAGGAACTGGTGTCCTGGGGTGGTGGCCGGCTACGGCAACCGCTGCAAGGTTTACCGATGGCCCACCCCGGTGCCGTCGACATCGTTTACGACACCGTCGGTAAGCCGGAAACGTTCGAAGTGGGGGTCAGGGTACTGCGGGCGCGCGGCACGTTGGTGCAGGCCGGTGTCCACGCGCCGGGTCGGTGGGAGTGGAGTCCGTTGTACTTCAAGGAGATCACCTGGGTGGGTTCCAATGCCTTCGGCGTGGAGGAAGTGCACGGCGTGCGCAAGCACGCGATCGACCACTACCTTGATTTGGTCGTCGACGGCGCAATTGACCTGCGTCCCATGTTGACTCACACCTTTGCGTTGGAGCGGTGGCGCGACGCCTTTCTCGCGATTGCCAACCAGGGCGACAGCGACGCCGTCAAGGTGGCGTTTGATCAGCGGTGACGTGCGCTCGAGCCCGGTCGATCTGACCGAGCGCGTATGCCCCGTCGCACCCTCGATATCGGTGAACAGGAAGGTGACGACGCCAGGCCTGTCGTGCCAGCACAGGGCGCATGTTCGCGATGGAGGCAGCCTGCTCCCGGTGCGGCGTACATATAGCGGGCTCAGCGATCCACGGTGTACGTGATTTCACTGATGTTTTCGGCCTGCAGCGTCCACATGCTGGCTAGCATGAGTCAACCTGATCCGTGCACGGATACGCCGCTGTTGAACTGGAGCGACTTGGGTGTGAGCGAGTTGCTGCCGACCGGAACGGTGACATTGCTACTGGCCGATGTCGAGGGTTCAACGCGGCTGTGGGAAACCCAATCCGAGGAGATGACTGCAGCCGTCGCACGCCTGGACCGCGCAGTGGCGGATTTGGTTACCGCTCATGGTGGGGTGCGCCCGGTCGAACAAGGCGAGGGCGACAGCTTTGTGGTCGCATTCGCCCGCGCCAGCGACGCGGTTTCTTGTGCGTTGGAATTGCAACGGGCGCCTTTGGCGCCGATCCGGTTGCGCATCGGAGTGCATACCGGCGAGGTGCAGCTGCGCGACGAAAGCAACTATATCGGCCCGACGATCAATCGGACCGCAAGGCTGCGAGATTTGGCGCACGGTGGCCAGACCGTGGTGTCGGGCACCACCGAAGACCTTGTCGTAGACATACTTCCCACCGATGCGTGGCTGGTCGATCTTGGCCGTCATGAACTGCGCGGCGTTTCCCGTCCGGAGCGGGTAGTCCAGTTATGTCATCCCGATCTGCGCAATGAGTTTCCACCGCTGCGCACAGAGGTCGGCATCTCCCAATATCTTCCAGCGGCCCTGACGAGTTTCGTTGGACGGCAAGAGGAAGCGAAGAATCTTCGCGAGGTCTTGGCCGCTAGCCGTCTCGTCACGTTGACCGGGGCCGGCGGGGTGGGCAAGACGCGGCTGGCCGTGCATATTGCCGCCGAGCTAGCGGGCGGGTTCGACGACGGAGTGCGGTATGTCGATCTGGCACCGATCACGATTCCCGACGTGGTCCCCGTCGCGGTGGCGCGCACACTGGGATTACCCGACCGCCCGGGCTGTTCGACGATGGAAACGCTGCTGAGGTTTGTTCGTGAGCGTCACCTGCTGCTGGTGCTCGACAACTGTGAACACCTGCTCGACGCCAGTGCAACGTTGGCTGTGGCGATACTGGAAGCGGCCTCGCGAATCACGTTGCTTGCGACGAGTCGTGAACCGCTCGGCGTGGCCGGCGAGGCGACTTGGCAAGTGCCGTCGCTGTCTCTTACCGACGAGGCTATCGAATTGTTCGCCGACCGGGCCCGTCTGGCCCGCGCCGACTTCACCATCGCCGAGGACAATGCCGCCGTGGTGACCGAAATTTGCCGTCGCCTCGACGGGATGCCGCTGGCGATAGAGCTCGCGGCGGCACGGGTGCGGGCGTTGTCACTGACCGAAATCGTTGACAGCCTGCATGACCGCTTCCGCTTACTAACCGGTGGTTCCCGCACCGCGGTGCGCCGCCAGCAGACATTGCGAGCCTCAGTTGATTGGTCGCACGCATTGCTGACCGACACCGAACGGATCCTGTTCCGTCGGGTGGCCGTATTCCTGGGCGGCTTCGACCTTGACGCCGCCCAAGCGGTCGCCGGCGCCGGCGAGATCGAGCGCTACCAGGTGTTGGACCAGCTCACTCTGCTCGTCGAGAAATCGCTTGTCGTCGCCGAAAACACCGGTGGCCGAACGCGATATCGGTTGCTGGAGACCGTGCGCCAGTATGCGCTTGAGAAGCTGGGTGAGTCTGGTGAAGCCGATGCCGTGCGTTCACGTCATCGCGACTATTACACAGCGATGACGGTGATGCTGGACGCGCCAGCGCGGACCGACTATGAGGATCGCGGGGTGCAGGCAGAAGTTGAGATGGATAACCTGCGAGCCGCATTCGGGTGGTGCTTGGAAAACTCTGAGACGGAGCAGGCTCTGACGCTTGCATCGTCGCTGCAGCCGTTTTGGATCTCGCGCGGGCGCGTCCGCGAGGGGCGGTCGTGGTTCGATACTGCACTCGCGAACGAAAGCGCGAATCAGCTCGGGTTAACGGCTCCAGTGCGGGTGCGGAGCCTGGCTGACAAGGCCGTTCTTGGGCTGTTGTCGGGCGCCTCCGACTCGAAGGCGCTGGCTGAAGAAGCCTTGGCGCTCGCGCGGGAAGGCGATGACCCGACGTTGCTCGCGCGGGCGTTGACCGCTTGCGGCTACACCGCCGCCTATACGGCCGAGGCGGCGGCGCCGTACTTCGCCGAAGCAGCCAACCTCGCCCGAGAGTCGGGCGACTATTGGAGGCTCAGCCAGACCCTGACCTGGCAGGCGAACGGCCCGATCATGACGGGTGAGCCAGCTGCGGCGCGTGCCGCCGCCGAGGCAGCACGAGACCTGGCCGACGCGATGGGTGACCGATTCGGTTCGCGCAACGGCCGCGTATGCCTGGGTTGGGCGCAGCTATACCAGGGTGATCTGGTCGATGCTGTCGCGCAATTCCGTGCCTTGGCCGCGGATTGCGAAGCGGCTCACGACCCCCTCATTCGGTCGAACGCTCTCGCGGGCGTCGGTTTCGCACTCGCATGGCAGGGCGAGACGTATGCAGCACGCACGGCCGCAGAGGCGGGCATCGAGGTCGCCTCCGAGCTCAGCGGAATCTTCGCGGGCGTCGGCTACGGTGCGCTGACCGCCGCGGCTCTGGCCGCCGGGGATGTCGAAGCGGCTCAGGCCGCGAGCGAGATGGCCTGGCAGCATTTGAATGCGATGCCCGGCACGGTTGTCGGGCTCCGCCCATACATCGTCCAAGCCGCACTGGCGGCGGGGGATTTGACTGGTGCCCGCCGAAAGGCGGACGACGCCATCACAACAACGACCGGTTGGCACCTGATGATGACGCTAACCGCCCGCGCCCGCATCGCGATTGCGCAGGATGATCTCGAAGACCCTGAACGCGATGCACATGAGGCGCTGGCCTGCGCCACCGACGTCGGGGCGTATCTGGGCGTGTCCGACACTTTGGAGTGCCTGGGTGCTGTAGCGAGCCAGCGCGACAGTCACCGCGAAGCGGCCCGGCTATTCGGCGCGGCGCATGGAATTCGCCAGCGTATGGGCGCCGTCCGCTTCAAGGTCTGGGACGCCGATTACGAGACATCGGTCGCCGCTCTGCGGGAAGCTCTGGGTGACACGGCATTTGATGCCGCCTGGGCTGAGGGTGCTGTGTTGTCCATTGAAGAAGCGATTACGTACGCGCAGCGCGGACGGGGCGAGCGCAAACGCCCGTCCAGCGGCTGGGCTTCGCTCACGCCAGCTGAGCGTGACGTCGTGCGCCTCGTGGGCGAAGGACGGGCCAACAAAGAAATTGCCACAAGGCTTTTCGTATCACCACGCACCGTGGAAACTCACCTCAGCCACGTCTATGCCAAATTGAGCCTCAGCTCCCGGGTGCAACTAGCGCAGGAAGCGGCTCGCCACAGCTGAGCCAAATCCGTTCACAGTCGCTGCATCTCGCGTCCCATGCAGGAGCGCTCGAGGAATCCGTAGCGCTTCGGGTAGCGCCGACGCGGTTGACGGCGAGACGGTGTCGAGACGAGCGACATCCGGCGCATCGCGGCGAGGACGATACCCCGCACCTCGGTCCGCCAACGAATAGTGTTCGGCCGCACCGGTATCGCTGCCGCGGTGCCGAAGACAACCTCGTGCTCGCTGATGAGGACCGGCGCCTGGGTAGTCGTGCCGGGGTGTTGCTTGGGGGCCGCGGTGCCGGTGACCACCGCAGCGTTGCCGTTAACGATGTTCATGACAGGTCCTTCCGCTTTCCTCTGGATGCTTCGACTATGCGACTTGGTCGGACGAAGTCCATCGGTGGTTGCGCGTAAATCTGCAGACGGGGGTCGTAGATTTGCGCGACGGCTACGGTGGTCATCCGCGTTTCCGCTGAGAGGCGGCCGGCCTAGTGCGCTGCTCAGTGTCGCCTTGAGGCACGCGGAACCGTGGGTCGCATCTCGCTCGATCAATCGCGATGGTCATGGCAGTCTCCCGAAGGGCGTCGGTGAAGCACCGTCGCCCCACAAAGTCTTGGCGCCGGAGCCACGCACCACACGCGTAGCGGACTACCTGTATTTGGGGCGGCTGGGGTCGTAGATCGCCCGCCCAGCTTGATGCACCACGCGAAAAACCAGTCGATCGCGCGCTGGAGATACATTACAGTTAATGTATGAAGACCATCACGGTCAATGTAAGCGAGCCGGTCTATGAGGACTTCCAGCGTGCTTCGAAACGCCTTGGCCGTCCCACCTCGGAGTTGATTCGCGAAGCCATGGAAGAGTACCGGCGCGAACGCCTTCGCCCGCGTAACGATCTGCGCGACTTTCGGCCGCGCTCGCTCGGCGCGGTGCTCAAGCCGTTGGCAGCCGAGGACGACCTACTGTCGGAGATGCTCGGGTCCGAATCGTGATCGGCGTCGACACGAGCTTCCTGGTCGGTTTGACTGCCGAAGAACATCCCTCGCACCGCACGTGTTGGGCACTATTCGATGGCGAGATTGTCGGCAAACCGGCGTCGATGGCCATTACGGCGCAGGTGCTGACCGAGTTCTGTCACGTCATCACCGACGAACGACGGTTCGAGCGACCACTCCACATGACTGCGGCGCTGGACCTATGCGAGCAGTGGTGGCATGCGCAAGAGTCGCGCGTGGTGGTCGCCGACGCCGAAGTGGGCGCGGTCTGGTTGGTGTGGATGCGTGAGCTGAGATTAGGAAGGAAACGGCTGCTCGACACTATGCTCGCCGCAACTTATTACCGGGCCGGCGTTCGCCGCCTTGCGTCGACCAATTGGCGGGACTTCGCCGGTTACGGAGTCTTCGAGTTGGAGCGTCTGTAGGCCAGCCTGCCCACGAGTCCTGACGCGCTGATACGCGCGGTCCACCCACGTCTACGCAGCTACGGCCAGCAAAGAGCGGAACCGGATGGTCCAAGAAACAGCCCGCCGCTCCTGATCATCCTATCTGCATGCGTTAACATGCATGCATGCGGACGACGGTGGAGATTACCGATCAGCAGCATCGCGCGCTGAGTGCGATTGCTCAGCGTCGCGGGGTCCGCGGTTTCTCGGCGCTCGTCCAGGAGGCGCTGGATGCGTACTTGGGAAGTCTGAACACCGACGAGACAGACCTGCTGTTGGGACTCGAAGGCACGCTCACGGACTCTGAGACACGCGAGGTGCAGTCGCGCATCAATGACGTAAGGGCTAGATGGCGGGCCTCGTAATTGTCGACACCGATCTCGTAGTCGATTTTCTTCGTGGCAAGGGGCCCGGAGTACCGCTGGTGCGCGAGTTGATCGCCGACCACCGCCTTCGGGTGACCGCGGTAACCGCGTTCGAACTGCGCGTCGGTATCGATTTCTTCGCTCGCCGCGATGACATTCTCCGCCTGGTACGTTCACGGGCTTTTCCGCTGGATCCGATTAGCGCATTACGCGCAGGGGATGTGGCCGCAACGCTGCGGGCGGCCGGCCAAGATATCGGCATGGCGGATTGTTTGCAGGCGGGTATTTGCTTGAACTTCGAGTTGCCCTTCGCGACTCGCAACCGCAAGGACTTCGATCGGGTGGCCGGCTTGCGCTTGTTCGACGTCGCCTAACCGGCTACATCGGATTGGCGCGCAGATAGCTGTAAATCCCGGCAAATCCGGCATTGACGTCCTCTGGGATGGGCACCGGCCCGCCGAGAGCTCGTGCACCCCAGACGATTTGGGCGGTGCGCTCAACCAGCGCGGTGACGTGCAGCGCCTTGTCCGGCCGCGGTGCGACGGCCACCATGCCGTGGTTGGCGATCAGCGCCGCCGCGCGGCCCTCCAAAGCCTTGACCGCGTTGGCGCCGACGTCGGGTGTTCCGGAGGCGGCGTACTCGGTGCAGCGGATATCCCCACCGCAGTACACCGCGAACTCGTCGATGCAGGCCGGAATCGATTGATGCGCAACGGCGAACATGGTCGCCCACACCGGATGGCTGTGGATCACGCTGCCGATGTCGTCAAAAGCCTTGAAACAAGCCAGGTGCAGCTGCATTTCCGTCGACGGCGATCGACCGTCGGCGGCCTGCAGCACGCTGCCCTCCGGATCTACCAGCACCAGATCCTCGAGCCTCATCTCGGCGTAGTCGACCGATGACGGGGTGATGACCAGGTTGCCGTCCTTCCGTCGCGCCGAGATGTTGCCCGCCGTTCCTTCGACCAGGCCGCGCCGCAGCATGTCTTTGGCGGCTGCAAGCACCGCGGCTTCCGGGTTGTCGACGGACCTCATGGTCCCAGCACCTCCGGGTTGACGATATGCACCGGCCTCCGACCGGACAGCAGCGCTTCCAGGTCGTCGGCGACCATCTGCGCCTGTCGCGCTTCAGTGTTCCACGTCGCGCCGCCGATATGGGGGGTGAGCACCACATTCGGCAAGCTCACCAGCGGGTGATCGGTCGGCAGCCATTCGCCGACGAAGTGGTCCAGTCCGGCGGCCCCGACCTTGCCGCTGCGCAGCGCCTCGACGAGAGCATCGGTGTCATGCAACTGGGCCCGCGCGGTGTTGAGGAACACCACGCCGTCCCGCATCGCGGCGAACTGCTCGGCGCCGATCAGCCCGGTGGTGTCGTCGGTGACTGGCGCGTGCAGCGAGACGATATCGGCCTCGGCGAGTAGCTCGTCGAGGCTGTGGCGGGCATCGTCGTTGTACGGGTCGTACGCGATCACCCGCATGCCCAATCCGGTCAGCCGCCATTGCACCGCGCGGCCGACCGCTCCGAGGCCGACCAGCCCGGCCGTCAGACCCGCGACTTCGGCCGCCCGGAATCGCTGATACGGAATCACGCCGTCGCGGAACACTTCTCCGGCCCGCACGTCGGCATCGGCGGCCAGCACATGCCGGGTGGCAGCGAACAGCAGCGCCACCGTCATCTCGGCGACCGCGTCGGCGTTGCGGCCCGGCGTGTTGAGCACCGGAATGCCGGCCGCGGTGGCGCCGGCGATGTCGACGTTGTTCGGGTCGCCGCGGGTGGAGGCGATCGCCTGCAAACCAAGCTCGAACACCGGCCCGCTAACTGAATCGCTTTCCACCACAACAATATCGGCGCTCTCAGCAGAAATCCGGTCGGCCAGTTGCTCGGGGGTGTAAATCCGCAGTGGCCGCTGGTCGATCCACGGGTCGTAGACCACGTCGACCAGCCGCCGCAACTTGTCGAGCCCATCGCCACGCAGTGGAGCCGTCACCAAAGCACGCGTCACGACTGCCAATGCTGGCGTACGGTGACGCCCGTGTCACGCGCAGAGGTCACAATCGGCATCGACATCGGCAGCACCGCCGTCAAAGCCGTCGCCGCCGACGAGAACGGCCGGGTGACTGCGCGGGCACGTATCCCGCACCAGCTTCGCGTGCCCGCCCCCGACCGGCTGGAGCACGACGCCGACGCAGCGTGGCGAGTAGGCCCGCTGGCCGCGGTGGACCAACTGGCCCGCCATGACGCCCGCGCGATGGCCGTCTCGGCGATGGTGCCGTCGCTGACCGCGGTCGATGCGGCCGGCCGGCCGATCACGCCCGGCCTGCTCTACGGCGACAGCCGTGGCCGCGTCCCGGTCACCGATACGTCGTTCCCGCCGGCAGGGGAGACGGCCGAGTTCCTGCGCTGGACGGCGGCCCAGGCGCCCAAGGCCGCCGGGTACTGGCCCGCGCCGGCGGTGGCCAACCATGCGCTGGCCGGCGACGCAGTTGTCGATTTCGCCACGGCCTACACGACCCTTCCGCTGTTCGACGGCACCGGCTGGAACGAGCGGGCATGCGCGGAATGTGGTGCCGGCGCCACCCGCATGCCGCGGGTGGACGCCCCGGGCGCGGCGGCGGCGCAGGTGCCCGACACCGGCGCTGTGCTGGCGGTTGGGGCCATCGACGCACTGTGCGAGCAGCTGGTGGCCGGCGCCGACCACGACGGCGACGTGCTGGTGCTGTGTGGCACGACGCTGATCGTGTGGACGA
Organism: Mycobacterium sp. NGS51; assembly: GCF_059812525.1. Taxonomy (NCBI): domain Bacteria; kingdom Bacillati; phylum Actinomycetota; class Actinomycetes; order Mycobacteriales; family Mycobacteriaceae; genus Mycobacterium; species Mycobacterium sp. NGS51. Next base: position 150,850 of record NZ_JCALCV010000011.1, on the reverse strand, counting down.
CGATTCCCGAGTGGCGGCAGGTGCCAGGTTTGTGGACGATTCCGCACACCGCGACCGGGAAGAGCCAGATCGGCGGCCCAAGCAACGTCGGCGGGCTGTTCCTGAACTGGGTGGATCGCATCCTGGGACCCGGTGACCCGAAAACCGCTGAGCCGCGGCGAGTTCCGGTGTGGTCACCGTATGTACGTGGCGAACGCACGCCCTACCATGATCCGGACCGCCGCGCGGTGCTCGACGGGCTGGATCTCACCCACGACGCCGCGGCGCTGCGACGGGCCGCCTACGAGGCGTCCGGCTTCGTCGTCCGCCAGCTCGTCGAACGCAGCGGTGCCCCGGCCTCGCGCATCGTGGCAGCCGGCGGCGGCACCCGCGTGCTGCCCTGGATGCAGGCCATCGCAGACGCCACCGGCCTGCCGGTGCAGGTCTCGGCGGTCGCCGAGGGCGCGGCGCTGGGAGCGGCTTTCCTGGCCCGGCTGGCCGTCGGCCTGGAATCGTCGATGACCGACGCCGCGCGATGGGCCAGCACCGAATGTGTCGTCGACCCCGATCCGGCATGGACGAGTGCCACCGAGGAGCGCTACCACCGATTTCTAGAGCTGGCCGACCGCCCGTCGACGCCTACCGAACGGCAGTGACCGCGAGGGTGTTTTGGGTGGGTATCGGCGTGTCCGGCAATTCGAGGCCGGCGTCGGTGAACAGGTCGGCGCGACTGCGCGTCGACACCTGCCACCCGCGTTCGGTCAGGTAATCGGTCACCGGGTTGCGTTCGCCGCGGTACACCAGCGTGGACAGGTCGACGTCGAAACCGTGTTTGCCCCACCGCTCGGTCATCGCTTTCGCACGCTCGTCGAGCATCGGTGGACCGTCGGGGTGGTATTCGGTGGCCAGCCGACTGCCCGGCGCGCTGAGCGCGGTCACGGTGTCGAACAGCCGGTCCTGCGCTTCCGGCGGCAGGTACAACAGCAGACCTTCGGCGCTCCAGGCGGTGGGCTTGCTCTCGTCGAACCCGTTGCGGCGCAACGCTGCCGGCCAGTCTTCCCGCAGATCGATGGGCACAGTTCGGCGCTCGGCGGTGGGGCGGGCACCCAGATTGGCCAACGTCGACGTTTTGAACTCGACCACCTCGGGCTGGTCGATCTCATAGACGACGGTGCCGTCGGACCAGGTCAGCCGGTAGGCACGCGAGTCCAGACCGGCGGCCAAAATGACAGCCTGCTGAATTCCTGCGGCGCTGGCGTCGGTGAAGAAGTCGTCGAAAAAGCGGGTGCGCACCGCCATCACATGGGTGAGCCGCTGCACATTGAACTCCGCGTCTTCGTCGGAGCCGGGAACCTCGATCTCACCGTCGAGCAGCCGGGCGAAGAAGTCGACGCCCACCGCCCGCACCAGCGGGTCGGCGAACGGGTCATCGATCAACGGCTCGGGCTCTCTGCTGGCCAATGCGCGGGCCGCGGCGACCATCGTCGCCGTCGCACCCACGCTCGACGCCAGATCCCAGCTGTCACTTTCGCTGCGTGTCACACGAACCCCTCAATACTTAGCCAAGTTAATGAGCCACTGAAACTGTACGCCTGCGTGCGGGCGTTCGCTGCCTGCGCTGTTACTCTCGTAGACTGCTTGACGCGCATATTCTGGCCTGCGGGTCGGCGCGTAATACAGGACAACCCGTTGCTGGCCAGACCAGCCCATTGGCATGCCGCGACCAGAGCCCGGCTGCGCAGGAGGAAGAGTGCTTTCGGCTTTCATCTCATCGCTGCGAACAGTCGACCTGAGACGGAAGATCCTGTTCACGATCGGCGTCATCATTCTCTACCGGGTCGGCGCGTCGCTGCCGTCGCCCGGCGTGAACTACCCGAACGTGCAGAAGTGCATTGCCCAGGTCAGCGGCGGGGAAGCCGCACAAATCTACTCACTGATCAACCTGTTTTCCGGCGGCGCGCTGTTGCAGTTGACGGTGTTCGCAGTCGGGGTGATGCCCTACATCACCGCGAGCATCATCGTGCAGCTGCTCACCGTGGTCATCCCGCGGTTCGAGGAACTGCGCAAGGAAGGCCAGTCCGGCCAGGCCAAGATGACGCAGTACACCCGCTATCTGGCGATCGCGTTGGCCGTCCTGCAGGCCACCAGCATCGTGGCGCTGGCCGCCAATGGCGGGCTGCTGCAGGGCTGCAGCCTGGACATCATCGACGACCAGAGCATCTTCACCCTGGTCGTCATCGTGCTGGTGATGACCGGCGGCGCGGCGTTGGTGATGTGGATGGGCGAGGTGGTCACCGAACGCGGTATCGGCAACGGCATGTCGCTGCTGATCTTCGTCGGCATCGCCGCCCGGATTCCAGCCGAGGGCAAATCGATCCTGGACAGCCGTGGCGGGGTGATCTTCACGGCAGTGTGCGTGGCCGCACTGATCATCATCGTCGGCGTGGTGTTCGTCGAGCAGGGCCAGCGCCGCATCCCGGTGCAATACGCCAAGCGCATGGTGGGCCGGCGGATGTACGGCGGCACGTCGACGTATCTGCCGCTGAAGGTCAACCAGGCCGGCGTCATCCCGGTCATCTTCGCGTCGTCGCTGATCTACATCCCGCATCTGATCACCCAGCTGATCCGCAGCGGCACCGGAGGCGCGGGAAACAGCTGGTGGGACAAGTTCGTCGGCAACTACCTCACCGACCCGGCCAGCCCGGTCTACATCGCCATCTACTTCGGGCTGATCATCTTCTTCACCTACTTCTACGTGTCGATCACCTTCAACCCCGACGAACGTGCCGACGAGATGAAGAAGTTCGGCGGCTTCATTCCCGGTATCCGACCCGGCCGGCCGACCGCTGACTACCTGCGCTTTGTGCTGAGCCGCATCACACTGCCGGGTTCGATCTACCTCGGTGTGATCTCGGTGCTGCCGAACCTGTTCCTGGAGATCGGCAATACCGGACAGGTACAGAACCTGCCGTTCGGCGGCACCGCGGTGCTGATCATGATCGGCGTCGGTTTGGACACCGTCAAACAGATCGAGAGCCAGCTCATGCAGCGCAACTACGAAGGGTTCCTGAAGTGAGAGTGGTTTTGCTCGGACCGCCCGGGGCGGGCAAGGGCACCCAGGCCGTCAAGCTGGCCGACAAATTTGGGGTTCCGCAGATCTCCACCGGCGACCTGTTCCGCGGCAATATCAGCGCGGGCACCAAACTCGGCTTGGAAGCCAAGCGCTACCTCGACGCCGGCGACTTGGTGCCCTCTGAGCTGACCAACGCGCTGGTCGAAGACCGGATCGACCAGCCCGACGCGGCCTCCGGGTTCATCTTGGACGGCTACCCCCGGTCGGTGGAGCAGGCCAGGGCGCTGCACGAGATGCTCGAACGGCGAGGAGCCCCGCTCGATGCGGTACTGGAATTCCGGGTGTCCGAAGAGGTGCTGCTCGAGCGCCTCGAGGGGCGCGGCCGCGCCGACGACACCGAGGAAATCATCCATAACCGGATGAAGGTCTACCGCGACGAGACGGCGCCCTTGCTGGAGTACTACCAGCATGAGCACGAACTGAAAACCGTCGACGCCGTCGGCACTGTCGACGAAGTGTTCGCCCGAGCCTTGCAGGCGCTGGGCAAATAACCGTGATCGGCGGACTGCGAAGTCGCAAGGTCGTGCCGCAGCGCAGCTCCGGTGAACTCGACGCGATGGCCGCCGCGGGCGCCGTCGTGGCTGCCGCGCTGGGCGCAGTGCGGGAGGCCGCCGCACCCGGGGTGTCGACGCTGAACCTCGACGAGATCGCCGAATCGGTGATCCGCGACGCCGGCGGCACGCCGTCGTTTCTGGGCTATCACGGGTACCCGGCATCGATCTGCTCGTCGGTCAACGATCGGGTGGTGCACGGCATCCCATCCGCCACCGAGACCCTGGCCGCCGGCGACCTGGTGTCCATCGACTGCGGCGCCATCCTGGACGGTTGGCACGGCGACGCGGCGATCACCTTGGGCGTCGGGCAGCTCATCCCCGCCGACGAATTGCTGTCCCAGGCGACCAGGGAGTCGATGCAGGCCGGAATCGCGTCCATGGTTGTCGGCAATCGGCTCACCGACGTCTCGCACGCCATCGAAAGCGCCACCCGCGCCGCCGAAGCGCGTTACGGGCGCGCGTTCGGCATCGTCGAGGGCTACGGCGGTCACGGCATCGGTCGGCAGATGCACATGGACCCTTTCCTGCCCAACGAAGGCGCCCCGGGACGCGGACCGCTGCTGGCTGTCGGATCGGTACTGGCCATCGAGCCGATGCTCACACTGGGGACCCGTAAAACCAAAGTGCTTGACGACGAGTGGACGGTCACTACCGCCGACGGCTCGCGTGCTGCACACTGGGAGCACACGGTCGCGGTCACCGAGGACGGGCCCCGCATCCTGACCCTCGGCTAACCGGGACCGGTGCACCGGGTGTGAACCGAATAAGGTCCGCACTCGTGTCACCACCGGAAGGTTGTCGATGGACACTCCGGAAACCGGCCCGGTGCGGCTGCCCTATGCGGAGCACGCCGCGGCTTTGTGGCGCTACGCGTTCCGGCTGACCGGTGACCAGACCCGCGCTCAAGACGTCGTGGACGAGGCCCTGTCACGCGCGCAGCAGCATCCCGGGGTTCTCGACGACGCCGAGCGGTCGGCGCGTGCCTGGCTGTTCAGCCAGGCCCGAAACATGGTCGGCGACGACCGGCGCAGCGCCGGGCTGATGCCATCGGACGGCTCGGGGGCGCTGCAACCGGCGCGCAACCCGGCGCTGGACCGCATGCTGGTCGGCGACGCGATGGCGGAATTGCCCATGGAGCATCGGGCAGTGCTTCGTCGCTCGTTCTACCAGGGGTTGACCACCGGAGAAATCGCCGACGACCTCGGGATTGCCGAGGGTACCGTGAAATTGCGGCTTCACCATGCTCTGCGAACCCTGCGACAAGCCCTGCTAGAAATGGGGGTGGCGCAATGACCGCCTTCGACTGCGCCGAATACTCCACCTGGGACGCCGCATATGCGCTGGGCTCGCTTAGCGGCGCCGATCGGCAGGAGTTCGAGCGGCACATGGGCAGTTGCCCATCATGCCGGGGGGCCGTCGCCGAATTGTCCGGCATGCCCGGTCTGCTAGCACTGCTCGACGGCAACCAGGTACTCGCGATCGAGACGGGCGATGTCCGGTGGGATATCCCGCCGCTGCCCGCGGCGCTGACAACGCCGGAGCGACGGTTGCAAGCCGTCCCAGATCGCGGGGTGCCGCCGGAAACGGTCTTTCCGGTCTTTCGCGCCGGCAACTACGCTCCCGTACATGACGAGCTGACCGCCTTCGATCTGCCGGTCGAGGGAGCCATTCCCGCCGGCTTGGACGGCTGGTATCTGCGCAACGGTCCGAACCCGCGGGTGGACGCCGGCCACTGGTGTGTCGGGGACGGCATGGTGCACGGTGTTCGGCTGGAAAACGGTCGGGCAGCGTGGTACCGCAACCGTTGGCTGCGCACCGAGAGTTTCGAAAATCCCCTCCCGCTGTACAACCCCGACGGCTCTCGGAACCTGCACTCGAGCGTCGCCAACACCCATGTTGTTCGCCATGCCGGCAAAACGCTTGCGCTGATGGAATTCTCGTTACCGTACGAGATCAGCAACGATCTCAAAACGTTGGGTGCCTACGACTTCGGCGGCAAGTTGGCCGATTCGATGACCGCCCACCCCAAGATCTGCCCCGTCACCGGCGAATTGCACTTCTTCGGATCCGGCAACATCCTGGAGCCGCATGTCACCTATCACCGCGCGGATGCCGACGGTCAGCTGGTTGTCAACCGCCCCATCGACGTTCCCGCGCTGACCCTGATGCACGACTTCGCACTGACCGCTGAGCACGTCGTGTTCATGGACCTGCCGCTGGTGTTCGACGCGCGCCTGGCGCTCGCCCAACAGGACGAATTGGACCTGCCCTACCGGTGGGACGACAACCACCCGGCTCGGCTCGGAGTGCTGCGCCGGGACGATCCCTACGGTCCGATGCGCTGGTTCGAGATTGAGCCGTGCTACGTGTTTCACATCGCGAATGCGTACGACAGCGCCAACACAATTGTGCTGGAGGTTGTCCGCTACCCCGAAATGTGGCGCGACACTAGCGAGTTCGGAATCGATGCGGCATTGTGGCGCTGGGCTCTTGATCTGGATAACGGGTCCGTCGCGGCGACCCAGCTCGACGACCGCGGGGTCGAGTTCCCACGCGTCGACGACCGGCTGGTCGGTGCGGCTGCTCGCTACTCGGTCGCGGTCGGCGGTGGCGCCCTGGTGCGCTATGACCTCGAACGTGACAGTGCCTCCGAACACCGGTTCGCCGCCGACGGCCAGCTTGGTGCACCCAGCGAGGCGGTGTTCGCACCGGCCACCGACCACACTGACGAATCGGCCGGCTGGTACCTGACGTACGTGTATGACCCGATACGCGACAGCAGCGACCTGGTCATCATCGATGCTTCCGACTTCGACGGCGAACCCGCTGCGCGCGTACAGCTGCCGCGCAGGGTCCCGCACGGGTTCCACGGCAACTGGCTGCCCGCCTGAGCGGCGCGTTACGACATCCGCGCCTTGAAGTGAACCGAAGCGCAGCCCGACACGTGTCGTTATCAGAGGGTTTGGGAGGTGATCGAGTGCCCGATATTGCTGGCAGATCGGCACCCGAAGCCGCCTTGATGAAGGCCCTTTACGACGAACACGCGGCGGCGTTGTGGCGATACGCGCTGCGGTTGTCCAGCGACCGGAACCGAGCCGAAGACGTTGTTCAGGAGACGCTGTTGCGGGCCTGGCAGCATCCCGAGGTGTTAGACGACACCGCCGGCACTCACCGGTCGGCGCGTGCGTGGCTGTTCACGGTCGCCCGCAACATGATTATCGATGAGAGCCGAAGCGCCCGATTCCGCAAGGAAGTTGGCTCGTTGGACACGGCTCCCGAGCGGGCAGGCCCGGATGACGTGTCCGCGGCGTTGGACCGGATGCTGATCGCTGACGCGATGGCGCAGTTGTCGCCGGAGCACCGCGCGGTGATTTACCGGTCGTATTACAAGGGTTGGACCACCGCGCAGATCGCCGCAGAGCTGGAGATTGCCGAAGGGACCGTGAAGTCGCGGCTGCACTACGCCGTTCGAGCGCTGCGGCTCACACTGCAAGAGTTGGGGGTGACACGATGACGGCGATACAACCGCCGGGAGCGCCCGGCGAAGGATCACCCGGCTACGGCAGCCATGAGTACGCGATGTGGGACGCGGCTTACGTGCTGGGGGCACTATCGGCCGCCGACCGGCGTGAGTTCGAGGCGCACATCAGCGGCTGCCCGTCATGTCGCGAAGCCGTCGGTGAATTGGGCGGCATACCCGCCTTGTTGTCACAACTCGATGGCGATCAAATGGCCGCGATCGCGTCGGATGACGACGCACCGGAGACACCGCAGCTGCGACCGGAAGTCCTGACATCGTTGCTGGCCGCGGTTCGCTGGCGGCGGCGCCGTTCGCGCGTGATGAGCTGGGCCGCTGCGGCTGCCGCCGCGGTCGTGCTGGCGATCGGTGTTTTTGTTGGGGTTGCGGGTCATTCCCCGACATCTTTGCCACCGCAGGCCAGCGTGTCGGCGCTACCGATGGCGCAGGTGGGGACGACCGCGCTGACCTCGACGGTGTCGGTCAGCAGCGAGCGCTGGGGGACCTTCATCGATCTGCAGTGTGTCTGCCTGGCACCGGTGAACGCCCGCCACGACAGGCTGGCGATGGTCGTGGTGGGTCGCGACGGCAGCCGCACCCAGTTGGCCACCTGGGTGGCCGAGCCCGGGCATACTGCGACGCCGGCCGGCAGCATCTCAACATCAGTTGACCAGATCGCCGCAGTGCAGGTGGTGTCTGCCGACAACGGCCAGGTGCTGCTGCAGCGCGCGCTGTGAGTTCCGGCGGCTACCGGCCGCCCATCCAGCTGTGGAATCGGCCATCTGGGTCGTAGATCGAGCGCACCTTATCCAGCCGTGCCAGGTTCGCGTCGGCGATGAATTTCGCCGGTCGCCGCGCGAGGTTCTCGTCGGCGAGTGCGATGCCGGTGGCCAAGTGCGTCATCGCCGCCATGTTGGAACTCGCCCAGTCGCCGTAGCGTTCGTCGTCGGCCGGATCCGGCCAGGCGGTGTAGAGCGCGAGGTAGATCTCGTCCTCCAGGCCGTAGACCATGTCCGCACGATCGGGGGACGGCTGCCATCCCGCGAAGACGAACTGCGACGGGTGCGGTGGCATCGTTTCGATGATCTTGCGGATACCCGGTAGCAGCTCTTCGGCGGACGCCGAAGTGAACATGCTGTCCGCGATATAGCGGTGGCCCGCTGGGTAATTGGTCATCACCGCGGCGTACCAATTGGCCAAGGTTGTGGGCGCATACGGCAGGTTGACGATCGACCGATCGGCGACCGGGCAACTGCCCAGCGGAGCAAGGGCTTTCATCGCCTCGTCCTCCGAATCGGCGAAGACCGGTGCGGCGATGGTGATGCCGGGGTGATCGAGGCCGGCGCCCGGAAAACCGCGGCAGGTGACCATTTGCAGTTCGACGCGATCGTCGAGCTCGGCACAGATCGAGCGTCCCCAGGTGAACACCTCGTCGGCAACATCGATGGGATACATGTACAGGCAAGTGCCCCAAACCGGCGGCCGCCGGTGAATGCGCAAGCTGAAGGAGGTGACCACGCCGAAAAAGCCTGGCCCCGAGCCGCGGGCGGCCCAATACAGGTCCGGGTGGTGCTCGGGATCGCAATAGATCTGCTCACCGTCGGCGGTGATCACCTCCAGCCCGAGCAGGCTCTCACATGCCGGTCCGACCACCTTGCTGTTCCAGCCGTAGCCGCCTTGCAGCAGAAAGCCACCGAGGCCGATGCCTTCGCAATGTCCGGCCGGGAAGAAAAGCCCCACGGCGTCGAGCCCGAGGGCGAAGTCGCTCGCGGCCTTGCCGGGTCCGACGCGCGCGACCATTGCATCCGCGTCGACGATGCAGTGATCGAGGCGACTGACATTCAGCAGCAGGCCGCCGTCGCGCACATGACTGGCCGTCCAGCTGCGCCCGCCCGAACATACGCCGACCTGGTGGCCGTTGGCACGCGCATAGCGGATCGCTTCGACCACGTCGTCGCTGTCATTGGCCAGCACGATCGCATCGGGAAAGCGTTCCGGCACTAAGCCGTTCCATACGGTGTCGCGGCGGGCTGGTTCATATCCGTCCATGCCGCGCAAGAAGATCTGCACCCGTGTTTCCTTTCACCGAGCTGCGGCAGCGCAATGTTCAGCGCGGCTGCTGAGGTAGGCCGCGACCTCGCCGGCGAGCGGCGTGGCGCCTCGACGGATCGCCCGCAGCGGACCGCTGGGCGGAATGCCATACCCGATGGCGAACAATCCGTCACCAAGGTGGCAGGCGAACCCGCCACGCGGGTCGCCTCGCCCGTCCAGGACCCCCAGGTGACCGACCAACGGCTCGAGGTCGGTGGAAAACCCAGTGGCGGCGATGATTACGTCCGGCGACAGCGACGTACCGTCCGCGAGGATCACGTCACCCGTTGCAATTCGCTGCACCGCAGCTACCACCGCAACGCGCCCGGCGCGCACGACATCGACCAGCTCGTCGGCCAGGGTGGGTATGCGCCCGGACAGCTCGACCGTCGCCTTCAGCCCAAGCGGGGGTTGGTGGAATCCGTAGCCCGACAGGTCACCAAACAGTAAGCGGTTGAGGCGTGCGATCAGCGGATCGATCATGCGCGCCGGGACCGGAGCGAACAGTTCCAGAAAGACATCTGACGGCAGACCGCCGATCGAACGGTGCACCAGGTGCGGCGGGGTTCGCACGGCAAGCCAGATTTTGCCGGCGCCGCCGCGGGCGAGCTGGACGGCGATGTCGGCGGCCGAGTTGCCGGCGCCGACTACCAGGACATCGCGCCCCCGGAACGGGCACGCGTTGCGGAAGTCGGCTGAGTGAACGAGTTCGCCGGTGAAGTCCGCGACGCCCGGCCACGGCGGAACCGTAGGTGTGCAGTACCGGCCAGTGGCGAGAACGGCGGCGGCTGCCCGGATTTCGCCCCGTGATGTGTCGAGCAGCCAACCGTCTGGAGTCCGGTCGATACGGTTGACCGCACACCCGAGCGCCGGCGTGATGTTTTGTGTTCGCACGTATCGGTCGAAGTAGCGGACCATGTCGTCCTTCGTCGGCCAACGACCTGCGCCCAGCGGGATCCGTTGCCCGGGAAGATGTGACAAGTAGCCGTTCGTGTTGAGGCGGAAGTTGTCGTAGCGTGCGTGCCAGGACGCCGCAGGCGTCGTCGCGCGGTCGATGACGAGAGCCTCGATCCGATGCCGATGACCAAGCTCACGAGCGACGGCGAGGCCTGCTGGCCCCGCACCGATGACAACGACGTCGTGAGTAGTGAACAACTGGCGCATGACCCCCTATCCACGGGCCCCCTGCGGTAACACGGTCTAGATCCGCGTGCGGTTCACCGGTGGACGGCCACTGGCCGCCGGCGCTGATTGAACTTCTTGTCGCCGTCAAGCGTGTTGGCAGTAGGAGGTGTGTGTTGACGGGCGAACCGCTTCGCGTTGTGGTTGTTGGTGGCGGTGTGGCCGGCGTTTCCATCGCCCGCGGGTTGTTGCGCGACGGGCATGATGTCACGCTCTTCGAGCGGCGGCCGCAACTGACGTCCGGTGGTGGCGCGGTGACCATCTGGTCCAATGGCGCGACGGTGCTGCGTCAGCTGGGCGTCGATATGGACGGGACCGGTCAGCTGTTGTCGGTGGTGCGGGTGTTGACATCCACTGGTCGCCCCTTGGCGACTTTGGACTTGACCGCGATCGAGGACCGGCTCGGGGCACCTGTCCGGATGGTGCCACGCCGGGTGCTGCTGGAACGGCTGCTGAAAGGGTTTCCGGCCGAACGCATCCGGTGTGACTCTCGCGCGGTCGCCGTGGTCAGGACAGCTGGCGGAGCGGTGGTCGAATTCGACGACGGCGGCCGTGCCGAAGCAGATGTGGTGATCGGCGCCGACGGCTTGCACTCGATGGTTCGAAAGACCCTGGGCGCGCCGCACGCGACACCCACCGGGTGGTGCAGCTGGCAGGGGCTGGTCACCCTTACCGACATACCCGACAAACACGCCGCGCTGATGATGATCGGCGAACACGGCAACCTCGGACTGTGGCCGGCCGGCGGGTGCGATCTGCAGTGGTGGTTCGACCTGCCGTGGTCGCCGGGCTTCGTCCGACCGGGTCGCCCTATCGAGGAAATCCGCTCGCACTTCAGCGGGTGGTCCGAATTGGTCGACCGCGTCCTGGAGACCCTGACCGATGCGGACCTCGCTCCGTCCCCGTTTCCGCATTATCGACACCCGATTCCGCGCCGCGGTGACGGCGCGGTGACGTTGCTCGGCGACGCCGCGCACACGATGCCGCCCACCCTGGCGCAGGGAACCAATCAGGCGCTGCTCGACACCATGGTGTTGTGCAAGGCCATCTCGGATTTCGGAAGCGGCGATCTGTGCGCCGCCTTGCGCTGGTATGAGAACACCAGGCGACCGAAGGTCAAGGCCGTGTCGTGGGTGACCACGCAGCAGGTGTCTCGCAGCGAGCCGATGCTGCGGCCGGCGGCGTTGATCTCCGACCGGGTCATGACCTGGGCGCTGACGACGTTTCTGGGTTGGGCAAGCCACCGTCGCATTGCCGCGCAGATCAGCAGAGAAGTCGCGGCCGCCAACCTGAGCGTCGAACTGTCGAGGTGATGTGATGTCCGCGACGGCACCACCGGCCGAGTTGGCTCGCGCCGTCGAATGGCTGCGTCACCACCTGTATCGGGTCCATCAACGGCTGACACCTGCCCCGGCAGCGATGATGGAGATGATCATCGCGACCTGGGCATCGCAGGCGATCACGGTCGCGGCTCAACTCGGTGTCGCCGATGAGCTGGCCAACGGGCCGCTGCCGGTCGACGAATTGGCCGCCCGAGTGGGCGCGGACGCCGACGCGCTGCGTCGGCTGTTGCGGGCGTTGATCGGCCGGGGCATCTTCCGGCGCCGGCGTGACGGCCGCTATGAGCTGAACGCCCTTGCGGCGACGCTGTGTTCCGACGCGGCGGTGTCGATGGTGTGGGCGGCGCGGTTCTACGGCTCGGCCGAGCAGCGCGAACGCTGGACGCTGCTATTGGATTCGATCCGAACCGGCAACGCGGTTGTCCCGGCCCTGCACGGCATGGAGAGCTTCGACTACTTCGCCGAGCACCACGAGCACGCCGAACTCTTCAACCAGACCATGACGAGTGTTTCGCAGCTTACGGACGCGCCCGTCGTCGCCGCTTACGACTTCGGTGCCTTTCCCACGATCGTCGACGTGGGCGGCGGGCAGGGGACGCTGCTGGCCGCCATCCTGGCGGCGGCGCCGTCGTCGCAGGGTGTCCTTTACGACCTGCCCGGCGTCGTCACGAGCGCGCAGGACCTGTTGCGTGAGCGCGATGTCGCCGCGCGGGTGCAGATCGCGGCGGGGTCGTTTTTGGACAGCGTCCCGGGCGGAGCTGACGCCTACGTGCTCAAAAACATCATCCACGACTGGCCCGACGAGAAGGCGGTGCAGATCCTGCGCAATGTTCGCGCGGCGGCCGGGCATCGGGCCACGGTACTGCTGATCGAACTGGTGATCCCCGATCATGACCGTGACTTCCCAGGAAAGTGGGTGGACCTGGAGATGCTGTTGAATCTGGGTGCCCGCGAACGCACCGCGGCCGAGTACCGAGAACTACTCGGCCAGGCCGGATTGCGGACGATCCGGGTGGTGCGAACCGCTTCACCACTGTCCGTGGTGGAGGCCGTGCCAGCCTGAACCGCGAAGCGATGAACTCAATGCGCCCGCGAGTCGTCTATCAGATATGCCTAGCACGTACCGGGTGGTCGATTACCTTGTCGGGCAGCTCGCGGCCATCGGAGTCACCCACATCTTCGGCGTGGATGGCGCCAACATCGAAGATCTTTACGACGCCGCATATTTTCGGTCGGACATCACGGCGGTGCTGGCGAAGCATGAGTTCTCGGCGGCGACGATGGCAGACGGGTACAGCCGCGGCGGGGCCGGCTTGGGGGTGGTGGCGGCCACGTCGGGCGGTGGTGCGCTCAACCTCGTTCCCGGACTTGGAGAATCGCTGACCAGCCGGGTCCCGGTGCTGGCATTGGTGGGTCAGCCGGCCACGACGATGGACGGGCAGGGCAGCTTTCAGGACACCAGCGGCCGCAATGCCTCGCTGGATGCCGAGCGGTTGTTTTCGTCGGTGTCGCTGTTCTGCCGAAGGGTGCTGACACCCGGCGACATCGTTTCCGCGTTGCCGGCGGCACTGGCGGCAGCGCGCACGGGTGGGCCGGCGGTATTGTTGCTGCCCAAGGACATTCAGCAAGACACGATTGGCGTCAACGGCCACCGCTGTGATCTTGAACGGCCGCGTTCCATTGGCGATCCGCATCCGATCGTGCGGGCAGTGCACCAGGCGATCGGGCCGGTCACGATCATCGCCGGTGAGCAGGTGGCCCGCGACGACGCGCGAAGCGAACTGGCGGCGCTCCGGGCGGTGCTGCGCGCGCGGGTGGCGTGTGTACCCGATGCCAAGGATGTCGCCGGGACACCGGGTTTCGGGTCGTCGTCGGCGCTCGGAGTGACCGGCGTCATGGGACATCCCGGGGTCGCGGAGGCGATCGCCCGCAGCGCACTGTGCCTGGTAGTGGGTACCCGACTGCCGGTGACCGCGCGCGCCGGACTCGACGATGCGCTGTCCGGAGTGCGGACGGTGTCGATCGGGTCCGCGCCACCGTACTTTCCCTGCACCCACGTGCACACCGACGATCTGCGGTCATCGTTGCGACTGTTGACCAGCGCGTTGACCGGGCGTGCGCGACCGGTCGGTATCCGCGTACCTGATGCGGTGTCGCACACGGAACTTGGCCCCCCGTCGTTCGACGGGCCGGGAGTGCGCTACCGCGACGCAATGATCGCGCTCGATCGGGCGCTGCCCGACGGGGTGGACATCGTTGTCGATGCCGGCAACACCGGCGCGGCCGCCATCCACTATCTGCCGACGCGGCGCGAAGGCCGATTCATCGTCGCGCTTGGTATGGGCGGCATGGGCTACAGCTTCGGCGCTGGCATCGGCATGGCATTCGCTCGTGGCCGGCGGGTCGTGGTAGTCGCCGGGGACGGCGCCTTCTTCATGCACGGCACCGAGATACACACGGCGGTGCAATACCGGCTTCCGGTGACGTTCGTGTTATTCAACAACAACGCCCACGCCATGTGCGTGACCCGCGAGCAGTTGTTCTATGACGATCGATACAGCTACAACCGATTTGCACCAAGCAATCTCGGAGCCGGTCTGGCGGCGATGTTTCCCCGGCTAACATCCGTCGACGTCACCGACGCCGACGCGTTCTCATCGGCGATGGGCATGGCACTGGATGTCGACGGGCCGTCAGTGGTCAGCGTCGAGTGCGCAGCCGACGAAATCCCGCCGTTCGCGCCATTTCTGGCTCGGCCGACGACCAGTTTGTCGGCGGCTCAGCTGCATTCAACCACGAAGGAGAGCCGCACCCATGTCGCTGTCAGCGCTTGATGATATTGCCGAACCCATCGAGGGAGTGGTGCGCATCGAGACCGCGCCATTGGAGCAGACCGCCCCGATCTTCATGGCGAAGATGCGGTCGGTGTATCCCCACGACGAGGTCTTCGGTCAGTACTGCACGGTCAACGACTACGTCGACTGCCCTCCCGACGAGCTGTTCGCCTGGTTGGCCGACACCCGAAGTCTCGAGGAGTGGACCTATACCCTGCGCGGCTTCACCCCGACCGATGAGCCTGGGCTCTGGCTGGCCTACGACCGGTTACTGCCGGACACCAAGATCTACACCCGAACCGTGGCCAACGCCGATGCCCGTACCGTCGACTACCACTGCGCCTGGGACCAAGGCAGGCACCTGTGGATGATCTATCTGATGCGGGTTCTGGACGCGCAGCTGGTGCTCGACAAGCCGGGATCAGTTGTGCTGTGGACCAATTGCCGACATCCGTTCTACGACCACAACCCACATCCAGACGCTGTCCCGCCAGGCCGCACGGGCTGGGTGGGCGACTTCTGGGACTTGTTCGGCGCCGGGCATGGCCTGGAGCTGAACAACCTCAAGACGATCGCCGAATACCGTCACCGCAGTGGCCTCCCGGTCATTCCGGCCTGGATGAGATGAGCGCCTCATGAGTCCACCCGCTGTCAGCCTGGCCGATGTCTCCAGCTATCTGCCCGGCGCGCCGATCGGCGCGGATTACTACGCTGAATTCGCTGAATCCGACGCCCTGCGTGACAATCTCATGTTCCGCGCACCCAAGTTTCGCCACCACGTCGCCCCGGACGAGACCGCGATCGACATGGTCGAACGGGCCTGTGTGGGGCTGATAGAACGCCATGGCCGGGAGGCCGTCGAAGACGTCGACGTGCTGATCACCCATACTCAGCTGCCAGATATGCCGTTTTACGGCGCAGGCGGCGGCGTGGCGCACCGGTTGGGCATGCGACCGTCATGGGTGCTGGACTTGCACAACGGCGGGTGCGCGGCATTCGTGTTGGCACTGAAGGTGGCTCGTCAACTGTTGGCCACCGGGGCAGGACGGACGGCGCTCATCGCGATCGCGCAGAACGCGGCGGGTCAGGTGTTCGACCAGCCCGGGGTGCGTGGCAAGGCACAGGCGTCGGTTCCCGGCGACGGCGCCGCGGTCGGCCTGGTCACGGTATCGGACCAGTCGCCCATCCTCGATGCGGAGTGCTGCACCTACGGCGAATACGCCGGCGACATGACGTACACGATCGATCCGCCACGCAAGTACTGGCAGCCCGGATCCGGCGAAGGCTGCATCGGTTTCACCGACAGCAAGATCGCCAAGGTGCTCGCCCGCGGGAACCGCCAGGTTCCGGAACTGGCATTGGCCGTGTGCGACCGAATAGGTCTGGTATCCAAGGATATCGGCCTGCTCGTCACCAACCAACCCAATCGGGTGTTCCTGCGGAACTGGCGCGAAGCACTCGAGGTGCCCGAATCGCGACACCTCGATACCTTCGATGAGTGCGGCAACTTGTTCGGTGCCGCGATCCCGGTGAATTTTGATCGCGCGATCAGTAGCGGACAGATCGCGGCCGGCGACGTGGCGCTGATGGCGGCTTTCGCACACGCGGGTGACTTCGCCGGCGCCGCGGCCATCCGATGGGGTGGACGCAACTGATGGCGGCGGTGGCGGATCCGGTGTTCAGTGCGGCGCTGCCGAACCCAGTCGACCCACTTGCCTTGTCGTTGAACGAGAACCCGTTCCCGCCGTTGCCTTCGGTACGGTCGGCCTTGATCCGCTCGATCGACGCCGCCAACCGGTATCCGGAGTTTTTGCCGCAGCAGCTGCGGCGAGTGATCGCCGGACATATCGGTGTGGCGGAAGCCCAGGTGGCGCTCGGCGCCGGTGCGACGGGTGTGGTGATGCAGCTGCTCCAGACGATGACCGCGCCCGGCGATTCGATCGTCATGGCTGCACCGACGTTCGACGGGTATCCGATTTTCGCCCAGCTCGCCGGATTGCGCCCGGTGATCGTCCCGCTCGACAAGCACGGACACCACGACCTGGAGGCCTTCGCCGATGCCGCCGTGAACGCCCGCGTGGCCGTGCTATGCCGGCCGCACAACCCGACCGGCACCATCGAACCCGTCGCCGACGTGCTGCAGTTTCTGCGCCGGATACCGGCGGACACGATCGTCGTGCTCGACGAGGCTTATATCGAGTTCACGGCAGCCGAGCATCGAATCGACGCGGCGACGTTGATCGCACGTTTCCCGAATGTGGTTGTGGTGCGGACATTCTCCAAGGCGTACGGATTGGCGGGGTTGCGGATCGGTTATGGACTCGGATCGACCGAGCTCATCCAGACATTGTGGACAAGTCAGCTGCCGTTCGGCATGGCGATTACCAGCCTGACGGCAGTCGCCGCGTCCTATGATGCCGAAGGCCAACTGCTCCAGCGGATCCGGCTCATCACTGCCGAACGCCGGTATCTGCGGATGCGGCTATCCGCGGTGGGGATCTACAGCACCGACTCGCATGCGAACTTCTTGTACCTGCCGTCGAGGGATCGGCCGTGGCGCGAGGTGTTGGGCGGCGGCGGTCTGCAGATTCGTTGTTACGCCGATGGCGGCGCGCGCATCACCGTTGGTGCTCGAGAGTCCACCCTGGCGGTGTTGGCCGCGATGTGAAAGTCGGCGCGATCGCGCCGAAGTGCGGTAAGAAGGGGCGTGGCCGCTTCTGATAACCGTGACCCGATCGCGGCGGCGCGGACCAACTGGGAGCGCGCCGGATGGGGCGACGTGGCCCAGGGCATGGTCGCGGTGACCTCGGTGATGCGGGCCCACCAGATCCTGCTTGCCCGTGTCGAGACCGCCTTACGGCCCTATGACTTGAGCTTTTCCCGGTTCGAGCTGTTGCGCCTGTTGGCGTTCACCCGCACCGGCGCGCTGCCGATCACCAAGGCGTCCGACCGGCTGCAGGTCCACGTCACCAGCGTCACCCATGCGATCCGGCGGCTGGAAGCCAACGGGCTCGTGCAGCGGATACCGCATCCCACCGACGGGCGGACCACGCTGGTGCAGATCACCGACTTGGGCCGCTCGACGGTCGAAGACGCCACCGTGACACTCAACAAGCAGGTGTTTGTCGACATCGGGATGTCGGACGCCGACTCGCAGGCGTTGGTGTCGTCGATCGAGACGTTGCGGTACAACGCCGGCGACTTTTGATGCGGGGCTTTGGCGCTCAGCACCGTTGGCGCGAGCGTGCGCTATTCCGGGTTTTATTGCGGCGTGTCGGCCGGTGACACGCACGCTCGCGCAGGAAGGGGGCTCACGCGATAAGTGACGGCAGCGGAATTGTTGCGGTGACTGCTGTCCCGGTGCCGGGCCGCGACCGGATGTTCAGCTGCCCGCCGACCAGCTCGGCCCGCTCGGACATCGACAGCACCCCGTAGCCGCCCATCTCGTCGCCGCCCAGCGGATTCTCGAAGGTGTCGAAACCGACTCCGTCGTCGACGATTTCCAGCCGGGCGATGTCGTCGTCCACCGCGAAGCGCACCCGGGCCATCGTGGCGTTGGCGTGTTTGACGATGTTTTGCAAGCCTTCCTGGGCGATGCGATACAGCGCGAGCTCGATGTGCTCGGGCAGCCGGGTGTCGGAGAGGTCGAGCTCCAGATCCATGTGCGGCATCGACCGGGCCAGGCTGGCCAGGCCGCCGGCCAGGCCGAGATCGTCGAGAACGGGCGGACGCAGTCCGCTGATCGCCGCGCGCGCCTCTTGCAGGGTCAGCCTGACGAGTTCGCGGGCTTCGTCGAGTTGTTCGGAGGCTTCCGCCGGGTCGTCGCCGAGCGCCCGGGCCGCGGCGTCGAGCCGGTAGGACAGCGTGATCACCCGCTGCGAGATCCCGTCGTGGATGTCGCCGGCCAGTCGGCGGCGCTCGATTTCCTGTGCCTCGATCACCTGCTCGACGAACAGCTCGTGGGAGCGTTCGCGGGCCACCAACCGACGATGCAAGCGGGCCTGATGCATCGCGCCGGCGATGAGCCTGCCGATGACCCGCAACAGCTCGACGTCACCGTCGCTGAATTCGCGCCGCGCCACGGTGTGCACGTTGAGCACGCCGACCAGGCCGCCGGGATCGGTTTCCATCGGCACCGACACCATCGAGGTGAAGTCGCGACCCCGCAGCGACTGGATCGGCAGATACCGCGGGTCGGCTTCCTTGTCGTGGGTGATCACGACGGGTTCGCGGTGGCTGGCCACCCAGCCGGAAACCCCGGACCCCAACGGCAGCCGGATCTTTCCCACTTGGCCGTCGAACGGCGGTGTTGCGCCGGCCAGGGTCAGTGAGCGCTCGCTGTCGTCGAGGACGTGTACGAAGCACACGTCGGTGCTGGTGGCAGCGGTGATCATCCGCGCGGCCGCCGCGGCCAGGGGTTCCACGCCCGGGCCGCTGGAGGCCGCCTGGATGAGTTCGCGCAGCAGCGCGAGTTCACGGTCGGCGTCGACGAGGTCGCGCACCGCGTTGGACGGCCGGATGCCCTCGGTCACTGGTAGATACCCTCGCGCAGGGCGGTGGCCACGGCGCCAGTCCGGTCGGTGACACCGAGCTTGCGGTAGATCGAACGCAGATGACTCTTCACGGTTTCCTCGCCGATGACGAGCTTGTTGGCGATCCCCCGGTTGGACAGCCCGCTGACCATGTACGCCAGGATCTCGCTCTCCCGCTGGGTGAGGCCCTGGCGGGCACCCGGCCAGAACTCGTCCCGCTGCAGCCGTGCGGCGGTGTCGGCCGCCCGGGCTGCTAGGCCTGGGTCGATCACCGTCTCGCCCCGGTGGGCCAACTCGAGCTGGTGCACCAGGTCGTCACTGCTGATGCTCTTAAGCAAGTAGCCGCTGGCACCCACCCGCAGCGCCTCGAACAGATACTGCTCGTCGTCGTAGACCGAGAGCATCACCACCCTGCGGTCCGGGTCGCGTTCCCGCAGCGCCAGGCAGAGGTCCAGCCCGCTTTCGCCGCGCATCCGCACGTCACACAGCACGATGTCGGGATCGGTGTCGGCGATCACGGCCAGCGCCTGCTCGGCGTTGATCGCCTGCCCGACCACTTCGATCCGGTCGAAGAACGCGGTGAGCATGGCCCGCAGCCCTTCGATCACCATCTCGTGGTCGTCGACGAGGACCAGGCGCACGGGGGGCATAGCAAGACAATAAGGCCGCCCGTGGCGATTACCCCGCCCAGATCCCCCTGTATCCCCCCGCCCAGATCCCCCCGATGGGGGAGGACACCCGGGCCGATTTCCGACAAGGTGCTTGTCATGCCGATCACAACTGAGCTCGCTCGATGGACCAGTCCCGGCCGTCCGTTCTGGTGGGACCACGTGGTGCAACGCGATGCCGAGGTGTACCCCCTGCAAGCGGTGATCTTCGATACCGATGCTCTGGCCGACTCCGACGGTGAGCCGCGTTCCGGACTGGTCGACCTGGTGCTGAGCCTGTTCGTCACTGGCATCTGGGTCGCGGTGGTCGGCGCAGGGTCACGCGACTGGGTGGAGAACCGGGTGCGGGAACTGATCGGGGACGGCATGACCGAGACGGTGATCAGCGCCGATGACTTAACCGGTCCCGCCGGTGACGCCGAGCTCTACCGGCTGGCGCAGTGGGAGCTGGGCATTGTGGCCGGCGAGGCGCTGGTGATAGCCGGGTCCGAGGCCGGCGCGCGGACGGCCGCGGCGATCGGTTTGCCGGCGATCTTCACCGGTGAGGCTGGCTACGACGGGCTGCTGGCCAGCGGGTGCCGGGAGGTGCAGGCGCAGCGGGTGGTGGCCCGGTTCAGCTGCCGCGAAGCTGGTTGATCACCGCGCTGAAGTCCTCAGCGCCGTGTCTGGCGGCGAAGTCGCGATAAATTTCCGCCGCGTGACTGCCCAACGGGGCGGCTGAACCGGTCGAGGCCACCGCATCCATCGCCAGGCCCAGATCCTTGTTCATCAACGCGGTCGCGAAGCCCGGCTTGAAGTCATGGTTGGCCGGTGAGGTCGGCACCGGGCCGGGCACCGGACAGTTGGTGTGCACAGCCCAGCAGTTGCCGGTCGCGCCGGTGATCACGTCGAACAGCGACTGCGCCGACAGCCCGAGTTTCTCGGCCAATACGAACGCCTCGCCGATCGCAATCTGCTCCACGGCCAACACCATGTTGTTGCAGACTTTGGCGGCTTGACCCGCGCCGGCTGCGCCGCAGTGAATGATCTTGCGCGCCATGGGTTCCAAAATAGGATGCGCCTGTTGCAGGGCGTCCTCGTCGCCACCGACCATGAAGGCCAGCGTGCCGGCGACGGCACCCGCCTCGCCGCCGGAGACCGGCGCATCGAGCTGGGTGACGCCGCGCGAGTCGGCCAACGCGTGCACCTCGCGCGCGTCGTCGACGGAGATCGTGGAGCTGTCGATGAACAGCGCGCCCGGTTTAGCGGCGGGCAGGATGTCGGCGTAGCAACGTTTGACCGCATCGCCATGGGGCAGCATGGTGATGACGGCGTCAGCATCGGCCACCGCGGCTGCGGCACTGTCGAATACCGCGACGCCCTTGCCGGCGGCGGTCGTGCACGCAGCGGTCACCGGGTCGTAGCCCCGCACGGTATGGCCGGCGGCAACGAGATTCGCCGACATCGGTCCGCCCATGTGGCCCAGACCCAGAAACGCGATCGTCGACAACTTCCCGCCTTTCTACGCGCCGGCGCGGACCCGTGCGGCTTCTGCCCGGCCGATGACCACCCGCATGATCTCGTTGGTGCCCTCCAGGATGCGGTGCACCCGCAGATCGCGGACGATCTTTTCCAGACCATACTCGCGCAGATAGCCGTAGCCGCCGTGCAACTGCAGCGCCTTGTCCGCCACGTCGAAGCACGCGTCGGTGACATACCGCTTGGCCATCGCGCACAACTCGACTTTGTCCTCGGCGTCGTCGTCCAGCGCAGTAGCCGCACGCCACAACAGCATTCGCGAGGTCTCCAGCGCGGTCGCCATATCAGCCAAGGTAAACCGGATGGTCGGCTCGTCGAGCAGGACATTGCCGAACGCCTCGCGATGCGCAAGGTATGCGGCCGCCTTGTCGAATGCGGCCTGCGCCCCGCCGAGTGAACAGGCGGCGATGTTGATCCGGCCGCCGTTGAGCCCTTTCATCGCGATGCCGAAACCGGCGCCTTCGCCCTCGGCGCCGCCCAGCATGGCGTCGGCGGGCACCCGCACGTCTTCCAGGACCACCTGTGCAGTCGGCTGCGCGTTCCAGCCCATCTTTTCCTCATGGGCACCGAAACTCAGCCCGGCACTGCCCTTCTCGACGATAAAAGCCGAGATGCCGCGGGGGCCCTCGCCGCCCGTGCGTGCCATCACCACGTACACGTCGGAGGCGCCCGCCCCCGAGATGAACTGCTTGACACCGTCAAGCACGTAATCGCCGCCCTGCTTGACAGCACGGGTGCGCAAGGCGCTGGCGTCCGAGCCGGCATTGGGTTCGGTCAGGCAGTAGCTGGCAACGACGTCCATCACAGCCAGCCGCGGCACCCAGGCCTTGCGCTGTTCGGCGGTGCCGAAGGTGTCGATCATCCAGGCGCACATGTTGTGAATGGACAGGAAGGCAGCCGTCGTCGGGTCGGCGATGGCCAGCTGCTCAAAGATCCGCACCCCGTCGAGCCGTCGCAGCGCGCTGCCGCCCACGTCGTCGCGGCAATAGATCGCCGCCATGCCGAGCTGCGCCGCCTCACGCAGCTCGTCGACCGGGAAGTGCTGGCTCGCATCCCATTCCAGGGCGTACGGCGCCAGCCGCTTGCCGGCGAACGCGGCTGCTGTTTCGGTGATCACTCGCTCGTCGTCGTTGAGTTCGAAGAATGGCATTCTGCAGCTACTTCATTGTGGGGATGACGAATTCGGCACCGTCCTTGATGCCCGACGGCCAGCGTGAGGTGACGGTCTTGACCTTGGTGTAGAACTGGATCGATGCCGGTCCGTGCTGGTTGAGGTCGCCGAAGCCGGAGCGTTTCCAACCGCCGAAGCTGTGATAGGCCACCGGAACCGGGATCGGCACGTTGACGCCGACCATGCCGACCTGCACCCGGGAGGTGAAGTCGCGGGCGGTGTCGCCGTCGCGGGTGAAAATCGCCACCCCGTTGCCGTATTCGTGTTCGGTGGGCAGCCGCAAAGCCTCTTCGTAGTCGTGGGCGCGCACGATGCACAACACCGGCCCGAAGATCTCGTCGGTGTAGATCGACATGTCCGCGGTGACATGATCGAACAGGGTGGGGCCGATGAAAAACCCGCCCTCGAGGTTGGCGTCACCGAATGCCAGGTCATCGCTGGCGCGCTCGCGCCCGTCGACGACGAGGTCGGCGCCGGCGGCCACGCCCTGGCCGATGTAGTCGCGCACCCGGTTGAGAGCGGCGCCGGTGACCAGCGGGCCGTAGTCGGCTTTGGGGTCCAGACTGTGCCCGACACGCAGGTTGTTGATGCGCTCAACGAGCCTGCCGCGCAATCGGTCGGCGGTCTGTTCGCCGACCGGCACCGCGACGCTGATGGCCATGCACCGCTCACCGGCGCTGCCGTACCCGGCGCCGATCAGCGCGTCGACCGCCTGATCCAAGTCGGCGTCGGGCATCACGATCATGTGGTTTTTGGCCCCACCGAAGCATTGCGCACGCTTGCCGGTACCCGTCGCCGTGGCATAGATGTACTGGGCGATGTCCGAGCTGCCGACAAACCCAACCGCGGTGATATCGGGGTGGGTCAAGATCGCGTCGACGGCTTCCTTGTCGCCGTGGACCACCTGGAACACCCCGGGCGGCAGGCCGGCCTCCACGAACAACTCGGCCAGGCGTACCGGCACCGAGGGATCGCGCTCAGAAGGCTTGAGAATAAAGGCATTCCCGCACGCCAACGCCGGTCCCGCTTTCCACAGCGGGATCATCGCCGGGAAGTTGAACGGGGTGATGCCGGCCACCACGCCCAACGGCTGGCGCAATGAGTACACGTCGATGCCGGGGCCGGCGCCCTCGCTGTATTCACCCTTGAGCAGATGTGGGATGCCGATGGAAAACTCGATCACCTCGATACCGCGCTGAATGTCGCCGCGGGAATCGGCCAGCGTCTTGCCGTGCTCCAACGACAGCAGCTCGGCCAGTTCGTCGACATTCTGGTTCACCAACTCGATGAAGCGCATCATCACCCGGGCGCGCCGTTGCGGGTTCCAGGCCGCCCAGCCGCGTTGCGCCTGGGCGGCCGATGCCACCGCCGCATCGACGTCGGCTTTGCTCCCCATCGGCACCAGCGATTGCACTTGGCCGGTGTTGGGGTCGAATACCTCCGCGGTGCGACCGGACTGCCCGGCGCAGCGTTGGCCATCGATGAAATGCGAAATCTGAGCGGTCATGGCAGCCCTCGGCTAAAGGAGAAGAACGAGTGGATACTAGGACATCCTAGTAATGACCCGGGGTGCGTGGCAAGCCGGCGGAGGCCGACCTCAGTAGATTCGGCTCCGTGACCTCTGATGCCGCCGGCCGAGTCATCGAGGTGTACGAGCGTCATGCAGGCGCCTGGTCGCGGATCGTGGCGAGTGCGTACCCGAGGCACGGTGGCTGGATCGTTTCCTGGCGCTGCTGCCACCTGATGCCGCTGTGCTTGATGTCGGATGCGGATCCGGCGTGCCGGCTCGATACCTGATCGAGCAGGGCTGCCGGGTGACGGGGGTGGACTCCGCTACCACCATGATCGCGATGTGCCGGAATCGCTTCCCGGAGCAGAATTGGCATGTCGCTGACATGCGGATGTTGGCTCTGGAGTGCACGTTCAACGGAATACTTGCCTGGGACAGCTTCTTTCACCTGCCACCAGTTGATCAGCGACGGATGTTTTCGGTCTTCAAGCAGCACGCAGCGCCTGGCGCCGCGCTGATGTTCACCAGCGGTCCAGCCCACGGCGAGCGGATTGGCAGCTATGCGGGCGAGTCGCTGTATCACGCAAGTCTCGACAGCGCCGAATATCGCGCCCTACTCGAGATGCATGGGTTCCGGGTAGCCGCTCACACAGTCGACGACCCGACGTGCGGATTCCATACCATCTGGCTTGCACTGCTTGAATAGGAGCATGGCTGCGATCACTCGGCGGACGGTACTGGCAGGTGCTGGGACGGCAGCGGGCGCTGCCGCGTTGGGATTCGGCGGATACGAGCTGTTGCGCAAGCCAGGACCGAGCGAATCGTCGATGGCCGGTGGCAACAAACCCAACATCCTGGTAATCGTCGTCGACCAAATGCGCACGCCACAGTGGTTTCCGCAGCGCGAGCAACTCAACGCCATGCTGCCCAATATCGGTCGATTGCAGAGCAGCAGCGTTTCTTTCGAGTCGCACTACACCGCGTCGAACATGTGCACCCCTTCGCGCGGAGTGATGACCACCGGCCTGTACTCGCATCAAACCGGATGCTTGTTCACCGGCGAGGGGCCCAGCGAGTCGACGCTTGCCCCCCGGTTTCCGACCTGGGGCACCATGCTGCGTCAGCAGGGCTATGCGACGTGGTGGTGGGGCAAGTGGCATCTGGGACATACGGGTGATTCGACGCCGGAAGGGCTCGAGGAGCACGGCTTTTCCGGCGGAACCTTCCCCTCGCCGAACGGTTCGCCCAACCAGGGATTGCAGAAAGACCCAGGCATCGTCGACCAGTTCTGTCAATGGTTCGACGACAACGCCGCCACCGGCCCGTGGTGTACGACGGTCTCGCTGGTCAACCCGCATGACATCTGCTGGTGGCCGAAAAACCCATTGCCCGAGGATGTCCCGCACTGGTTCGACGCCGCACCGGTGAACTTCGAAACACCCGAGGACTTGCGTCGCCGGGGCAAGCCACAGCTGCAGATCGACTATCTCAACTTCATGTCTCCGCTGCTGACGGGGATGCTGTCGTATTCGGGACCGGATGCCCCACGCCAATGGGCGCGCTGCCTGGACATGTACCTGTGGCTGCAACAGCAGGTGGATGCTCAGATCGGGCGCGTGCTGGACAAACTGGCGTCACGCCGCGAAATCG
Source organism: Mycobacterium sp. NGS51 (assembly GCF_059812525.1). Classification (NCBI taxonomy): domain Bacteria; kingdom Bacillati; phylum Actinomycetota; class Actinomycetes; order Mycobacteriales; family Mycobacteriaceae; genus Mycobacterium; species Mycobacterium sp. NGS51. The sequence goes on along the minus strand of NZ_JCALCV010000011.1, from coordinate 125,171 downwards.
ACCGCAACACTGTGGTCGTCTTCACGTCCGACCACGGCGAATACGGCGGCTCGCACGGCTTGCGCGGCAAGGGCGCAGCGGCGTACGACGAGTCGATCCGGGTACCGCTCTACATTCGTGACCCGCAGGGGCGCCTCACACCCAGTCCCGGCGACACCCGAACGCAGCTCACTTCCAGCGTCGACTTGGCCGCGCTGCTACTGACCATCGGGTATGGCGGCGACGGATGGCGCGCCGAACCCCGCTACTCGTATCTGGCGGGGCGTGCGGATCTGGCCGCCATCGCCAGAAACGCAACCGCGAAGGGGCGGCCATGGATCGCGCACGTCACCGACGATATGTCGGTCGAGGAGATGACGACCTTGTTGAAGTCGCCGGACATCCGTGCGGTATTCGGGACGGGCGAGTTGCCGACCGACATTCCCACGTCCGCGCCGAATCACATTGTGGCCGTGCGAACCCAGGACGCCAAGCTGAGCATGTACTCGTACTGGAAGCCCGGTGGCATGGACATCGACACGTCTCGAAAGATCGAGCGGGAACTCTACGACTACTCAACGCCGTTGGGCCGTCAGGAAATTGACAACCAGGCCGGCCGCAACGGCAAGCAGTCCGCGTTGCAGGCTCTCATCGACCACGAGGTGCTGCCCGAAGTGCGGGCTCCGCTGCCGGCCTTCCTCAACGACGCGCAGGAACAGGGTCTTGCCGATATGCGTGAGCTGGTCTCCCGTCGCGGAGGCTGAGGCAGACAGGTCCTACGAATTGGCCCGCAACGTGTCGATGAAGGCGCGGGTCGCCTCCCAGGTAGGTAGCAGTCCGGCGCCGCGGACTTCCTCGAGAGTGGGAGCCGCGGCGTCACGCTCCGACAGCACCAGTTCGCTGCCGCCGGGCCAGTCGATTCCCAGCGCTGGATCGGTGGGGCAGATGGTGTGTTCGCGTTGCGGGCTGTACTCCGACGAGCACAGGTACATCACTGTCGAGTTGTCCTGCAACGCAAGGAATCCATGCGCAAGTCCCTCCGAGATGTAGATCGTTCTGCGATCCTGGTCATCGAGTAGCACCGAATCCCACCGACCGAAAGTCGGTGAGCCCAGCCGGATGTCGACGACGACGTCGAACACCGACCCGGACACGCACGTCACATACTTGGCCTGGCTCGGGGGCAACTGGGCGAAATGCAAGCCCCGCAACACCCCTGCTGACGAGACGGAACAGTTGGCCTGCTGCAGGTTGAAGTGGTGGCCGGTGAACGAAGTGAAATCCCGGTCGGTAAGCCACTCGAAGAAGAATCCCCGGGAGTCAGAGTGTAGTTGCGGAGTGATCTCCCAGGCACCTGGGATGTCGAGTTCACGAATCTTCATGTCATTGACCGCGCTGGTCGTAGCGGGCCTCGACGGCGTCCTTCAACGGCCCCCACCAGGACTCGTTGGCGCGATACCAGTCGATGGTGGCGCGCAGACCGTCTTCGAAGTCAGTATGCTTTGGCGCCCAGCACAATTCGCCATGCAACTGAGAGGGGTCGATGGCGTAGCGCAGATCGTGGCCGACGCGGTCTGTCACGTGATCGAAATCGTCGGGGTCGTGGCCCATCATCTGCAATATTGTCCGCAGCACCGACAGGTTGTCGCGTTCGCCCTCCGCACCGATCAGATACGTCCGTCCCGGTTGGCCGGCTTGAAGGATCCGCCGGACCGCGGCGTTGTGGTCGTCGACGTGGATCCAGTCCCGCACGTTGGCTCCGCGGCCGTACAGCTTGGGGCGTCGTCCGGTCAGCAGGTTGGTGATCTGGCGGGGAATGAATTTCTCCACGTGTTGATACGGTCCGTAATTGTTCGAGCAGTTCGAGATCGTCGCGCGCACACCGTAAGAGCGCACCCAGGCCCGCACCAACATGTCAGCGGCAGCCTTGGTCGACGAGTAGGGGCTCGACGGGTTGTAGGGGGTGGATTCGGTGAACCGTCGTGGGTCGTCGAGTGCGAGGTCGCCGTAGACCTCGTCAGTCGAGATGTGGTGCAGGCGCACATCATGGCGGCGAACCGCTTCCAGAATGGTGTACGTGCCGATCACGTTGGTGTGCAAAAACGGCTCTGGATCGGCCAGCGCGTTGTCCACATGGGTTTCGGCGGCGAAGTGCACGACCGCATCGGACTCGGCCACCAGCTGGGAAACCAGCTCGGTGTCGGTGATGTCGCCTTCCACCAGCTGGATGTCGTTGTCGACGGGGGCCAGCGATTCTCGGCTGCCGGCGTAGGTGAGCGCGTCGAGCACGGTGACCACGTCCTCGGGGTTTTCCCGGACCGCGGCATGCACGAAATTGGCGCCGATGAAGCCGGCGCCACCGGTCACCAGTAGCCGCATGCCGCAACCCTAACCGAGCAACGATCGCCTGGTGCGGAGCCGGTGCGGCCCGCTGCTTAGCCGCGGGAAGTCAAGCCAAGCGCTGCGGCGAGTTCGGTCAGCGCTTCGAGCACCTTCTCGGGCCGCGTCAGCACCTGGATCGCCACGTGGTCGGCACCGGCCTGCAGATGCTCGTCGAGCCGAGCGGCGATGGCGTCGGGGGAGCCGTGGGCGACCAACGCGTCGATCAGTTTGTCGCTGCCGGGCTCGCGGACATCTTTCTCGGTGAATCCCAGCCGGTGCCAGTTGTTCACGTAGTTGCTCAGCCCGAGGTAAAAGCCGACGCTCTTGCGGCCGACCCGGCGAGCCTCCTCCGCGTCACCGGTCCACACCACCTTGTGTTCGGGCGCCAAAAACACCGTGTTGCCCACCAGCTCGCGGGCCTGTGCCGTGTGCTCCGGCGTGGTCAGATACGGGTGAGCGCCGGCGCTTCGCTGCGCCGCCAGCGCGAGCACCTTCGGACCCAGCGCCGCGATCACTCGCCGACTGGTCGGCACCGTTGCGGCGTCGAGTTCGTCGAGATAGCTCACCAGCGCCTCGTAGGGCTTGCGGTACTGCTCGGTGTGTTCCGGGTGCCCGACCCCAACGCCGAGCAAAAACCTTCCTGGGTAAGCCTTTTCGATGCGCTGGTAGGACTCGGCGACGGCTGCGGCCGGCGCCGACCAGATATTGACGATCCCGGTGGCCAGTTGCAGCGAGGTGGTCTGCGCGAGTGCGGGCTCCACCCACGACAAGTCGGCATCGGGTGAACCACCGATCCACGCTGCGCCATAGCCCAGCGATTCAATCTCGCTGGCCAGGTCGGGGGAGATGCTGCGGGTGCCCAACCACACGCCGTAGCGGCCCAGGTCGGGTTTGAGGGAAACGGCCTCGCTCATCTGCGTCCTTAATCGTGTGTCTGTCGCCGCGCTCAGGTGGAGTTCAGTCTTAGTGCGTCGGCCAGTTCCGCCAGCGCCGTCACCAGCTTGTCAGGTCGAGTCAGCACTTGGATAGCGACGTGGTCAGCGCCCGCGGCGACGTGCTCGTTGATTCGCGCCGCGATCGTCTCGGCAGCGCCGTAGGCGACCAGGGCATCGACCAGGCGGTCACTGCCCGGGCGGGTGATGTCGTCGTCGGTGAACCCGATCCGCTTCCAATTGTTCAAGTAGTTGGCCAGGTTGAGGTAGATGTCGAGGGCCTTGCGGCCGACAGCCCGTGCGCTATCGGCATCCGTGGTCAACACCACTTTGTGCTCGGGTGCCAACAGCGCCGACGGGCCGAGCAGCTCGCGGGCCTGTGCGGTGTGTTCGGGGGTGGTCAGGTACGGATGCGCGCCGGCGCTGCGTTCTGCCGAGAGTTTCAACACCCGCGGGCCCAGCGCGGCCACCACCCGACGCTCGGCCGGCACGCCGTAGTCGTCGAGGCGGTCCAGGTATTCCACCAGCGCGTCGTAGGGCTTGCGGTATTCGCTGATGGCTTCGGGGTGGCCGACGCCGATGCCGAGCAGAAAGCGGCCCGGGTAGGCCTTGTCGATGCGGTGAAACGACTCGGCCACCGGCTTGGCCGGCGCCGACCAGATATTGACGATGCCGGTGGCCACCTGCAGCGTGGTCGTCTGCTCGAGGATGGGCTCCACCCATTCCAGCTCGGCCGGCGGTGAGCCACCCACCCAGACAGTGCCGTAGCCCAGCGCCTCGATCTCCCTGGCTTGCTGTGGGGTGACGCCGCGGCCGAAGGATCCGAAACGACCGAGGTTGGGCTTGGTTGCTGCTGCTGCGTCCGTCATGGTGGCTCCAACCTGCGGTCCGGTGTCGCTATTCCGGCTGACCATGCGGCCCCGGCCGGCACCGTCGGCCCCAGCGGTATGGACGCCCGGCGACAGAACGCCCCGGTCAGGCGTCCGGCACGGCCCCGCGGGGACGGCAGGATTTTCTCTCGCGGCGATTTTGGCCAGGCCGAATGAGCGAGTATCGTGGAGCAACGGTGCGTCATCCGCGCCGGCTTTTTTGCGTGCCCAGTCCTAGGAATCTCGGAATTTTCCTAACACCGGCTCACGTTTCAAGTCGAGCGAATGCTGCGCTGATTCGGGCGCACACCCGGACGAAACCAATGACAAGGATTTCTGGAAGGTTATGGCCAAGAAGGACGGTGCCATCGAGGTCGAGGGCCGCGTGGTCGAGCCCCTGCCGAATGCGATGTTTCGCATTGAGCTGGAAAACGGCCACAAGGTGCTCGCCCACATCAGCGGCAAGATGCGGCAGCACTACATCCGCATCCTGCCCGAGGACCGGGTGGTAGTGGAGCTGTCTCCCTACGACCTGTCTCGGGGCCGCATCGTGTACCGATACAAGTAACAAAGCCCGACCCCTACCAGCGAGAAGACAGAACAGGATCGAAACAGCCGTGAAGGTGAACCCGAGCGTCAAGCCGATCTGCGACAAGTGCAGGGTGATCCGCCGGCACGGGCGGGTCATGGTGATCTGCTCCGATCCGCGCCACAAGCAGCGCCAGGGCTAGAGCGGCGATCGCAAGCGCGGCACAGCCGGGCGCTTCACAACTGAATGCAGACCTCCCAGCACCAGTGAGCGGATAGGCCGCTCATCCACGCCCGGAACGGAGGCCGGGCCCCGGAGCAGTCAGCCGGGAACGGACTGGGATCAGACCTCCGCGAAGAAAAGAGGAACGCCACTTATGGCACGTCTAGTGGGCGTCGACCTGCCGCGCGATAAGCGCATGGAGGTCGCGCTGACCTACATCTACGGCATCGGCCGCACCCGGTCGAATGAGATCCTGGCCGCCACCGGCATCGACAAGGATCTGCGCAGCAAGGATCTGACTGACGATCAGTTGGCCCACCTGCGCGACTACATCGAAGGCAATCTGCGGGTCGAGGGAGACCTGCGCCGCGAGGTGCAGGCCGACATTCGTCGCAAGATTGAGATCGGCTGCTACCAGGGCCTGCGACACCGCCGCGGCCTGCCGGTGCGTGGCCAGCGGACCAAGACCAACGCGCGCACCCGCAAGGGCCCCAAGCGCACCATCGCAGGCAAGAAGAAGGCCAGGTAATCAGCCATGCCACCAGCCAAGAAGGCAGCGTCCGCCCCCAAGAAGGGGCAGAAGACCCGTCGCCGGGAGAAGAAGAACGTCCCGCACGGCGCCGCCCACATCAAGAGCACCTTCAACAACACGATCGTGACGATCACCGATCCGCAGGGCAACGTGATCGCCTGGGCGTCCTCGGGTCACGTCGGCTTCAAGGGGTCGCGTAAGTCGACGCCGTTCGCTGCGCAGCTGGCCGCCGAGAACGCCGCGCGCAAAGCCCAGGAGCACGGCGTGAAGAAGGTCGACGTGTTCGTGAAGGGGCCCGGTTCGGGTCGCGAAACCGCCATCCGGTCGTTGCAGGCGGCGGGTCTGGAGGTCGGTGCGATCTCCGACGTCACCCCGCAGCCGCACAACGGTGTCCGTCCGCCCAAGCGGCGCCGGGTCTAGGAGGAGAAACAACCCATGGCTCGTTACACCGGACCCGCCACCCGTAAGTCGCGCCGGTTAGGCGTCGACCTGGTCGGTGGTGACCAGGCATTCGAAAAGCGTCCCTACCCGCCCGGCCAGCACGGTCGCGCGCGGATCAAGGAAAGCGAATACCGGCTGCAGCTGCAGGAGAAGCAGAAGGCCCGCTTCACCTACGGCGTGATGGAAAAGCAGTTCCGCCGCTACTACGCCGAGGCGGTTCGCCGCGGCGGCAAGACCGGCGAGGAACTGCTGCGCATCCTGGAAAGCCGGCTCGACAACGTGATCTACCGCGCCGGGCTGGCGCGGACCCGTCGGATGGCCCGCCAGCTGGTCAGCCACGGCCACTTCACCGTCAACGGCGTCAAGGTGAACATCCCCAGCTACCAGGTGTCGCAGTACGACATCATCGACGTCAAGGACAAGTCGCTGAACACGTTGCCGTTCCAGATCGCGCGGGAAACCGCCGGCGACCGTCCGATCCCCAGCTGGCTGCAGGTGGTCGGGGAACGTCAAAAGATCCTGATCCACCAACTGCCGGAGCGGGCGCAGATCGACGTCCCGCTCACCGAGCAGCTGATCGTCGAGTTCTACTCGAAGTAGTACCTGCACCACCCGGTGCAGGTCTGCGGCGATCGCAAGCGCGGCGAAGCCGGGCGAAGCGGGTCGCCGCGATGTAACAAAGCGGCATCAAATAGCGGGTGCCGAGAAGGAGAAGAAAACAGATGCTGATCTCACAGCGTCCCACCCTGTCCGAAGAGACCGTCAGCGACAACCGTTCGCAGTTCGTCATCGAGCCGCTGGAGCCGGGTTTCGGCTACACGCTGGGCAACTCGCTGCGCCGCACGCTGCTGTCGTCGATCCCCGGCGCGGCGGTCACCAGCATCCGCATCGACGGTGTGCTGCACGAGTTCACCACCGTGCCCGGTGTCAAGGAAGACGTCACCGACATCATCTTGAATCTCAAGAGTCTGGTGGTGTCTTCGGAGGAAGACGAGCCGGTGACGATGTATCTGCGCAAGCAGGGTCCGGGTGAGGTCACGGCGGGGGACATCGTGCCGCCCGCCGGTGTCACTGTGCACAACCCGGATATGCAGATCGCGACGCTCAACGACAAGGGCAAACTCGAGGTGGAGCTCGTCGTCGAGCGTGGCCGCGGCTACGTGCCGGCGGTGCAGAACAAGGCGTCCGGTGCTGAAATCGGCCGTATTCCAGTCGATTCCATCTACTCGCCGGTGCTCAAGGTCACCTACAAGGTGGATGCCACCCGTGTCGAGCAGCGCACCGACTTCGACAAGCTGATCCTGGACGTGGAGACCAAGAACTCGATCACCCCGCGCGACGCGTTGGCGTCGGCCGGTAAGACCCTGGTGGAGTTGTTCGGCCTGGCACGTGAACTCAACGTTGAGGCCGAAGGCATCGAGATCGGGCCGTCGCCGGCCGAAGCCGATCACATCGCCTCGTTCGCCCTGCCGATCGACGACCTGGATCTGACCGTGCGGTCCTACAACTGCCTCAAGCGCGAAGGTGTGCACACCGTCGGCGAGCTGGTGTCGCGCACCGAGTCGGATCTGCTCGACATCCGCAACTTCGGTCAAAAGTCCATCGACGAGGTCAAGGTCAAGCTGCACCAGCTGGGCCTGTCGCTCAAGGACAGTCCGGCCAGCTTCGACCCGTCGGAGGTCGCTGGCTACGACGTCGCCACCGGAACCTGGTCCAGCGACGCCAACTACGACGACCAGGACTACGCCGAAACCGAACAGCTCTGATAGCCGGACTCAAGACAGGAGCGTCCAATGCCTAAGCCCACCAAGGGGCCTCGTCTCGGCGGGTCGTCGTCGCACCAGAAGGCGATTCTGGCCAACCTGGCCACGGCGCTGTTCGAGCATGGCCGGATCAAGACCACCGAGCCCAAGGCGCGGGCACTGCGGCCCTACGCCGAGAAGCTGATCACCCACGCCAAGAAGGGCACGCTGCACAACCGGCGCGAGGTGCTCAAGAAGATCCGCGACAAGGACGTGGTGCACACCTTGTTCGCCGAGATCGGACCGTTCTTTGCCGACCGCAACGGCGGATACACCCGCATCATCAAAGTCGAGGCGCGCAAGGGTGATAACGCTCCGATGGCGGTGATCGAGCTGGTGCAAGAGAAGACGGTGACCTCGGAAGCCAACCGGGCCCGCCGGGCAGCCGGATCCAAGGCGGCGCCCGCGGTTGCCGCGGCCGCCCCGCAGGCCGCCGTCGAACCGGAGGCGGCGGTGGGGCCGGAGGCTCAGGAGGTGGCTGACGCCGAAGCCGGCGAAGCTACCGACACCGGCGCCACCGAGGAGGCCACCGACGCCGTGGCGGACGACGAGGAAGCCAAGGCTGACTCCGACGACTCCTGAAAATCTCGTGAACGGGCCCGCCATCGACGCCGGTGGCGGGCGCGTTCGTCTTCGGTTCGATATCGCCTACGACGGAACAGAATTCGCGGGCTGGGCCGTGCAGGCGGGCCTGCGCACCGTCGCCGGTGTCCTCGACGAGGCGCTGTCGACGGTGTTCCGCACGCCGGTGCGGCTGCGCGCGGCCGGACGCACCGACACCGGCGTGCACGCCACCGGTCAGGTGGCCCATGCCGATGTCCCCATCGAGGCGCTACCCAACGCCTATCCGCGCTCGCCGCGACCGGCTGAACCGGAATTCTTGCCGCTGATCCGGCGACTCGGTCGGCTGATACCCGCAGACGTCCGTATCCGCCGAATCATCCGCGCACCGGCGGCTTTCGATGCCCGCTTCTCGGCGCTACGCCGCCATTACATCTATCGGTTATCGACTGCGCCGTACGGCGTGGAGCCACACCAGGCCCGTTACGTCACGGGTTGGCCGCGGGCGCTGGATGTGGAGGCGATGACGGAGGGCTCGCGGGAGCTGGTGGGACTGCACGACTTTGCCGCGTTCTGTCGTCACCGCGACGGCGCCACCACTATTCGTGATCTGCAGCGGCTGGACTGGTCGCGCGAGGGCGAACTGGTCACTGCCCACGTCACCGCCGACGCGTTCTGCTGGTCGATGGTGCGTTCGTTGGTCGGGGCGTTGCTGGCCGTCGGCGAACACCGCCGCAGCGCCGCATGGTGTCGTGATCTGCTCACCGTTACTCACCGGTCCAGCGACTTCGCGGCGGCGCCGGCGCGGGGGTTGACGTTGGTCGGCGTGGATTACCCGCCGGACGACCAGTTGGCGGCGCGATCACTGGTGACTCGCGATCTCCGATCGCGTGACTGAGCGTATGGCTAGCGCAACCGGTCTGCGACGAAATCTGCGGCCTGATCGACCATGCCCGCCTTGATGTAGGCGGGAGCCATGTGCTCCGGCCAGTTGGTCCGCCAGGTGTTTGGGTCGGCGGGATTGCAGATCGGATCGGCGCCGTGACACAACTCGATGGTCCGGTCGTTGTAGATCGGGTTGAAACTCGTGATCGGTCCGACCCATTGGCTTCCGTTGCCGAATAGCGCCACCGCGGCGACGTGTTCGTCGGTGCCCGCAGGCAGCGGATTGCTGAACCCGAAAATAGCGGTCGGAACGGCGAGTACCACATCGGTGACGGCGGCGCCCAGCGAATAGCCGCCGAGCACGAGTCGAGTGTCGGGGCAATTGTCAGTCATGTACTGAACGTGCCCGCTCATATCATTGGCGCCCCGTTGAACATCGGTGTTGGCTGCGTAGTTGACGGCGTACAGGCCGATGTTCTTCTCCGGCACCCTCGACCGCAGCGCGCTGAGCAAGGCAGTGCCGATCTGGCCGGCGCCGGCCGGCTCCAACCGGCCACGGGCGAACACCAGCTGGGCATCCGAGCAGGATGCCGCGGTGGCCGCCGGTGCGGGTGCAGTGACCAGCACGGCCGCGGCGAGCAACACCGCAACGACGAGCGGCCGTGGATCCACCGAGAGAATGCTCACGGCACGATATTAGCCGCTCTAATTGATGTGCACGCCGTATTGCATGTGCGGCTGCCCTACCAGCAGCTTGGCAGCGACGAACGTCGCGGCCTGGGTGGTGTAGGTGGGCACGTAGCCGTCGGTGTGGTCGCTCCACTCGTTGCCAGGGCCGGCGTGGCAGATGGGGTCGCCGGGGTTGCACAGGTCGATGGTCTTCGATCCGAGCAGTGCGCTCTGACTGGAAAGCGGGCTGCCCGACCGGCCGACGATATTGCCGAAGGTGGCCACCGCCGCAATGTTGTCGGCGTATTGGGCGGGCAACGGGCTGCCCCACGAAACGCCGCCCACCGGAACTCCGGCGACGATGTCGATCACCGACGCGCCCTGCGAGTATCCGCCCAGCACGATCTTGGTGTCCGGGCACTCTTGAACGACCTTCTTGACCCGCGAAATGGTGTCGTTGGCGCCGTCGCCCCCGCCCAGTTGGAGCTTGCCGGCCGGATAGTTCACGCCGTAGGTGTCGATGTTCATCCCGGTCTGCTGGCGCAGCGAGCCGACCAGGGCATCACCCACACGTCCCAGGCCGCGCGGCTCGCCAGTACCGCGGGCGAAGATCACCTCGGCGTCGGGGCAGTCGGTGGCTGCGGCCGAGGGGACAGTGGCCGGGAACACGCTCGGTGCGATCACCATTGCGGCGGCGGCCAGTACTGCAGCGCTCAGGCTTGCCCAGCGACGGTATCGGGATGCCAGCTGACTCATCTGGTGGTAGTGCACGTGGAGATATTACCGTTAGCCTGCCAAATCTTCATTTCGGCGAATGTCGACTGTGGATCGAAGGGCACGGCAACACCGCTCGGCGGCCTATCGTGACGCCAACCCCGGGGGGCCGCATGGCATCACGAGCATCCACTCGATTGCACGTCAGCGGGTACCGATTTCTGCTGCGTCGCATCGAATGCGCGCTGCTGGGCAGAGATATCCGCATCGCCGACGAACCGTTCCGTACCCCGGCGCAGGCCTTGGCGACAGGGGCCGTGCTGGCGGTCGTGGTGATTACCGCGTGCGCGGGGCTTGCCGTGCTGCGCCCGCAGCCATCGTTGGGCGACGGGCCGATTCTGATGGGCCAACAGTCCGGAGCGCTCTACGTCCGGGTTGGTGACGTCGTGCATCCGGTGCTGAACCTGGCCTCGGCGCGGTTGATCACGGCAACCGCGAGCAATCCGCAGCCGGTACCGGAGTTGGTGTTGAGCCACACCAAACGCGGCCCCGCGATGGGTATTCCCGGTGCTCCGCAGTTCTTGGCGCCGCCGCTACCGGCCGACCAAACACCCTGGACGGTCTGCGATGACCACGACGGCACCACGATCATCGTCGGCTCCGCGCAGACGTCCGCACATCGCCTTTCGGCGGCCCAGACCGTGTTGGTCACGGCGGACGCCGGTGCATCAACGTATTTGCTCTACGACGGGCGTCGCGCGGTGGTCGACGTCGCCGATCCCGCCGTCGCGCGTGCGCTTCGGCTGGAGAACGTTGTGCCACACACCGTTTCGCATGTATTGCTGAATGCCATCCCGGAGGCACCCGCGATTGCCGTGCCGCAGATTCTCCGCGCCGGCCAACCCGGTCCGGTAGCCGGATTCGCGGTCGGCAGTGTGCTGCGGATAACGCATGCCGGCGGTGACGAGTTATATGTCGTGCTTAGCAGCGGAATTCAGCGCATCGGGCAGGTTGTCGCGGATCTCTTGCGGTTCACCGATGCGCACGGCACGCGCACCATCATGTCGGTGGCGCCCGACCTCCTCCGCGGCATTCCGAGCGTGACCGAATTGCCGCTGGCCACCTTTCCCGGGCAAGCTTCGACACCGGTGGATGCCGGCGCGGCGCTGTGTGCGAGGTGGGTTAACGCGGCATCGGGTAATACCGAGGTCTCGTTCAGCACCGGCGGCTTGCCCGTACCGGTGGGTGAGACGCCGGTGCTGTTGTCGCAGGCGGACGGAACCGGTCCCGCGGTCGACGCGGTGTACCTTCCGCCTGGTCGCAGCGCCTACGTCCGGTCCACGACGCTATCCGGCGGCGACGCCGAATCCGGCACCCGATATTTGGTGACCGATACCGGGGTGCGGTTCGCCGTCCACGACATCAACGCCGAACGTGACCTTGGCCTGCCGCCGACGCTAATCCCGGCGCCCTGGCCGGTGCTGGTCACGCTGCCGCCAGGTCCGGAGCTGAGTAGAAAAAGCGCGTCAATCGCCCGAGACACCGTCGGTGCGGGGCGTGGCGGGAGCCGAGCGGGCACGCCGTAGCCGGGCCGAGAGCGCGCCGGCGCTCAGTGCTGCCGTCAGTACCGTCAGACAGACCGCTGTCCCGGCGTACGCGGTGTTCCGGGGGCGACGATCCGGCGCCGGAGGCGGGACCGGCGACGGGATGACCACCGGTGAGTCGTGGGGCCGGGGGGCGGAATACGCCGGTGCTTCGGTGCTGACGGCAGCGCCGACGTCGATCAGCCCATTGCCCACGAGCGGATCCCATCCACCTGGCGGATGATGAGCGGTGCCTTCGATGCGTTGCATCACCTGCCTGGCCGTAAGTGTCGGAAACCGGGAACGGACCAGCGCGGCAAGGCCGCTGACCACCGGCGCGGCGTAACTGGTACCGGACAAGGCCGTGGAATCGCTTTGGTCGCCAACCGAATTCATCGTCGTGTCGCCGAAGGGGCTGAGAGAGATCACCGATTCGCCGGGTGCGGCCACATCTACCCACGGTCCGGCGAGCGTGAACGAGGACGGCTCACCGTGGGCATTGACCGAACCCACCGTCAGGACATAGTCGTCGTACCACGCCGGGCTCACCACGACCGTCGCGGTGTCCCAGGTGGTTTCGGCTCGTGGTGCCGGACACTGCCCGGAGCCACCGGTGTTGCCGGCCGCTGTGACCACGACGGCGTTCTTGACGTCGACCGCATAGGCGAGCGCGGCGCCCAGCGCGCGGTCGTCGAGCGCCGATGAGGCCGGGACGCAGGCGACCGACGAGATGTTGATCACCGATGCGCCAAGGTCGGCTGCGGTACGGACGGCTTTGGCCATGGTATCCACGTCACCGAATCCGGTGCTCGACGGATCGCCGACCGCCCCGAATTTGCTGCTGGACTGCCGGATGCTGATCAGTGTGACATCGGGGGCGACGCCGCTGAAGCCATCGATGTGTTTGGGATCGGGTGCGGCAGCGATGATCCCGGCGACGGCGGTGCCGTGCCCATCGCAATCCTGCAGGCCGTCGCCGGTGAAGACATAGTCACCGCCGGGCGCCGTTTCCGGCAGCCTTGGGTGCGGCGAAACGCCGGTGTCGATGACTGCGACCCGTTGACCCGACCCGCGGCTGAGTTGCCAGGCCTGCGTCACACCAAGGCCGGCAAGCTGGTCGGCGGCGTGGTCTGCGGACGGCGCCATCGACGGTACCGCGCACATCTCACGCTGCACGGTGGGCTGCGGCGGCGTCGGCGGCGCCGGTTCGGGCAGCCGGCTGTTGTCGATCGGCGGCGGCGTTACCGCTTCCGCGACCGGCGTAGCGCACGCGGAAAGCGCGAGCAGCACCACGGCTGCCACGGCGTGTAGTGCGCTCTTGGGAGGTATCACAGGCTGAGACCGCGTGCAACGGCGTAGAAGCCGCAGATCCAACAAGCCAGCGGCGCAATGGTTGCCAGCACCAGACACTCCAGCAGCGCAAAGGCTCGCTGCGCGATCGGAGAGAAGGTGACCGCGGGAACGATGAAACCCAGGCCCAGCGCAACGGCTGCCAGCGCCGATGTCGCCGCAGCAGTCCACACGATGTGAGCCGCACCCGCGATTGCCGCGACCACGAACGCGACGCTGAACGCTGCTGATCCGGTCGCAACGAGTACCACGGTTCGCGGTGTGCCGCGTTGTGAACGTGCCCGTGCCAGCAGCACCATCCCGGTCAGCGCCGCAAACGCCACCCCCAGCATGCGTGGGCGTGCGGTAACTGCAGCGCCCGCGGATCCTAACGCTGCTGAGGTCGCGAATGCGGCGACCAGACTGGTCAGCCAGGCGTCCGCCCGAAACGCTCTGCTACGCAGGCCTCCCGGGTCGGGCACCGGCTCAGTGGCGGGCTCTGCTGGTAACCGCGGTGATAATCCGGCCACCAGGATCGATAGCCGCGGGGATGCCTCGAGTAGAGCCAGCGATATCACCGCGAAAGCTGCACCGACGACGTGCAGCGGCGCGGCGGTGGCCACTACCAGCAACGCGGCAAGGGCGGCAACGCTCGTAGAGCAGGCTATCGCCGTCAATGTGATGGTGCCGCAGCCGCTTCCGTGCGTCGCTACTACGGCTGTGACGGCCGCCGCCGCCGCGGCGAGCAACGCTTTGGCGGCGCTGATCCCCCCGGGGACCGCCAGCGCGCCGGCGAGTGCGACGAAGCCGGTGGCCAATAGGCTCAGCGTCAGGCCGGCAACGGCGTCGTCGAATCCGCGATGCGCCATCACGGCCGCCAGCAGCGCGCCGCAACCGGCGGCAGCCGCAACTGCGGTCGCGGCGCCGACATGGCGGGCATCGGTGGTAACCAGCACCGCTCGAATCACCATCAGCGCGCCGAGACTGGCCAGCCAGACTGCCGCCAGCGCACCGGCGAGCCGGGCCGCCCGCGGGGTCCACGGCCGAGCATGCTCGACCAGTGTGGCCGACACCGCTTCGGCAGTGTCGTCATCAAAGCAGGGCGTTGCTAATGCGGTCGACGTACTGGACAAAGTCAGCACGGCGCCATCTCGGATACCATGCTGCGCCAGGGATTTCGAGGCTTCGAGGGCGGTATGACCTGGGGTAGTGAGTTGGTATCGGACTGCTGTCTGTTCGCGGTCATGAGCATGTCTGTCGCCCAGAATGTCCACGATCGACGGGATCAACGTCGCGAGAGCCACACCGCCCGGCAGCACCAGGTCGACGCTGACGTCGTCGGCGTATACCGATACGCGGCGCGGTTGTGAGTCAGCCACCACGATCTCCCTCGAGTGAATGCGGACGTTGATTGCGGCACGTTAGTCAGCTGCGCGAGTGTACGTGTGCACTGATCCACAGCTGACTTGTCAACGGCTGCGGCACTGCTTACGGTTGCCCATCGCAATTCGGTAGGAGAGGGCCGAGGTGGACCAGCGCGAAAGTAGCTCTGCGACCGAGAGGTTCGTGCCTGGACCACGTCTTCCGGCGCCCACCGTCGAAACCGGGGACATCGCCGTGGCCGCGCCCCCGCAGGTGCCCCCGGTCGGGCAGGCCAAGCCGGTGAATCGACTGCTGCCGGTCGTGATGGCGGGCGCCGCGGCGGCAATGATGGCGATGTTCGTCTTTTCCCGGTCGGGCACCGCGCGCAATCCGATGTTCATGGCGCTTCCGCTGATGATGGTGATCTCGGCGATCGTCACGGCGATCACCGGGCGGGACCGAGGGCGCGCGGACATCGGCCGTGACCGCGCCGACTACCTGTCCTATCTCGGCGATCTGCGCCGCGCCGTTACCAAGTCTGCTGCCGCACAACGCGCATCGTTGGACTGGCGACATCCCCACCCCGATTCGCTGTGGACGCTGGTAGGTGGCCCCCGAATGTGGGAACGACGGCCGACAGACTGCGATTACTGCGAAGTACGGATCGGCACCGGTACACAGCGACTTGCCACCGGCTTGTCGCCGCCGCAACTCGAGTCGGCGCACACCTCGGATCCGGTCACCACGACGGCGTTGCTGCGGTTTCTGCGCACCCACTCCACAATTGGCGACGCGCCGGTCACGATCGCGCTCCAGAGCCAGTCCGCGGTGACCATCGCCGGTGATCAAGCACACGCACGCGGCCTCGTTCGTGCCATGATCTGCCAGTTGGCCGTGCTGCACAGTCCGGGCCGGCTACTGATCGCCGCCGCAAGCGATGACGGCAACCGACAGCATTGGGATTGGCTGAAGTGGTTGCCACACAACCATCATCCCCACGCCCGGGATGACAGCGGCCCCGTTCGAATGGTGTATCCGACGGTGGCCGCCGTCGAGAAGTCGATCGGCGGCCTGCTGTCGCAGGACACGCTAGCTCCGCGGTTGGTGGTGGTCGTCGACGGGGCGATGCTGGAGGTCCGCACTGGCTACGATGCGCCGGTTGCCACCAACAGGCTGGAGGTGGCAGATAAGACCCTGTCCCTCGACGGTCAGATGCTCGGCCGCCCAAACCGGATGGACCTTGTTGCTGCGACCGTGTGCGCCCGCAGACTGGCCGCCTATCACGCCGAGCACTCGGACGCCGGGGAGTCCGCGTCCGCCGGTCGGCCACGCTGGCAAGACCTGCTGGGCATCGACGATCTGACCGGCTTTGCGCCGAAACCCTTCTGGGACAGTCAGCGTCCGCCTGACCTGCTTCGTATCCCGATCGGCACGACTGACGTCGGCGCGACAGTGGAACTCGACATCAAAGAGGCCGCGCAAAACGGGATGGGGCCACATGGGCTCTGCATCGGGGCCACCGGATCCGGCAAGTCGGAGCTTTTGCGATGCGTTGCGCTGGGCATGATCGCCCGGCATTCGCCAGAGGTGCTCAACTTGGTCCTCGTCGACTTCAAAGGCGGCGCGACCTTTCTCGATCTGGAACGATCCCCACACGTCGCAGCGGTGATCACCAACTTGTCGGATGAGGCACCGCTGGTTGCGCGGATGCGAGACGCCCTGACCGGCGAGGTGAACCGGCGCCAGGAATTACTCAGGACCGCAGGCAATGTGGAGAGCATCGCCGCATACCGGCGCGCACGGCGGGTCAACGCGCAATTGCCGCCGTTGCCTGCGCTGTTCATCGTTGTCGACGAGTTCTCCGAGCTGCTGAGCCAACAGCCGGACTTCGCCGACGTCTTCGTGTCGATCGGACGCCTCGGCCGCTCGCTGGGCATGCATCTGCTGCTGGCCAGCCAGCGACTTGACGAGGGCAGGCTGCGCGGGCTGGACTCACACCTGTCCTACCGGATCTGCCTGAAGACGCTGTCGGCCAACGAATCACGCTTGGTCTTAGGAACTTCCCAGGCCTACGACCTGGCGGGCGCCCCAGGGGCAGGCTATCTGCGTACTGCGACGGGCGAGCTGACCCGCTTCCAGAGCGCATACGTCTCCGGGCCCTACCCACCCACATACCGGCTCGCTGCGCCCGCTTTCACCGCCCCGCGCGCCGCGCAGCCCGCGGTTCGACGGTTCACCGCCGCGCCGGCGGGACCGGTCACACTGTGTCGCGCTGCGCATGTCGATGCCGCCGGGCGCACCGTTCTGCAGACGGTGGTGGATCGAGTATCCGGTCATGGGCCGCCGGCGCATGAGGTGTGGTTGCCGCCGTTGGGCGAGGCTCCGGCATTGGACACCCTGCTCCACGACGTGGCAGCGCGTGACCTCCTCGTTCCGATCGGCATCGTCGATCGCCCATTCGAGCAGCGCCGCACACCGTTGACCGTCGAGTTATCCGGAGCCGCGGGCAATGTCGCCGTGGTCGGGGCACCTCAATCCGGCAAGTCGACAGTGCTGCGCACGCTGATCACCGCCCTGGCCGCCACCCACGATCCGAGTCTGGTGCAGTTCTATTGCCTGGACTTCGGCGGTGGTGCGCTGACGTCGGTGCGGTCGCTGCCGCACGTAGGGTCGGTGGCCGGCCGGGCGGAAGCCGACCTAGTGGTTCGCATGGTCGCGGAACTGGAGTCACTCGTCGGATCCCGGGAGGCGTTGTTCCGTGGCCACGGGATCGAGTCGATCTCGCAGTATCGCGGGCTCAAAGCTCGCCGTGACCCGGTGTGCGATCGGTTCGGCGACGTGTTTCTGGTGGTCGACGGCTGGACTGCGCTGCGTCACGATTTCGACCAGCTCGAGTCGTCAATCAGCGCCCTTGCAGCTCAAGGTCTTTCGTTGGGTGTGCACGTGGTGGTGGCTGCGTCGCGCTGGGCGGAGCTTCGGCCGCCCTTGCGGGATCAGATCGGCACCCGCATCGAATTGCGGCTCAGTGATCCGGCTGATTCCGAACTGGACCGCCGCCGCGCTCAACAGGTGCCCGAGGGGAAACCCGGGCGGGGGCTTTCTCGTGACGGCCTGCACATGGTGATCGCGATACCCCGTCTCGACGGCGTCGCCTCCAACGCCGGGTTGGCAGAGGCGGCCGTACAGGCGGCGGAGATGGTGCGGCGCCGCTACCCGGGAGAATCCGCACCCGCCATAGCGCTACTCCCTACCCGCGTCGATCACCACGATGTCGTCGAAGTGGCGGGCGATGATCTACGGATGGCTATCCTGCTTGGCCTCGAAGAACGTCAATTGCTTCCTGCGACAGTCGATTTCGACCAACATTCGCATTTGCTGATTGTGGGCGACGGTGGGTGCGGAAAGACGGCGACATTGCGCACCCTGTGCCGCGAAATCGTGCGAACCACGACCGCCGCCCACGCGCAGCTGTTCATCGTCGACTTCCGGCGCACGCTGCTCGGTGTGATCGAGTCCGAACACCTGGGTGGTTACGCGACGTCGCGAGCTGCGCTGGACGCACTGCTGCCGGAACTTCTCGACCTGCTACACAGCCGGCTGCCCCCGCCGCACGTCACCCAGGCACAGCTGCGCGCCAAGTCGTGGTGGTCCGGACCGAACACCTATGTCGTGGTGGACGATTACGACCTGATCGCCACAGCGGCTGGCAATCCGTTGACCGCGATCCTCGAATACCTCCCGCACGCCGGGGATGTGGGTCTGCGACTGGTGGTGGCCCGGCGCAGCGGCGGGGCCGCACGGGCCATGTTCGACCCGTTGCTGGCCGGGCTACGTGACTTCGGTTGCACCGGGCTGATGATGAGCGCGCACCCCGATGAGGGCCCGCTGATCGGCTCACTTCGCCCGATGCCATTGCCGCCCGGACGCGGCACCCTGATCACCCGGACCGGCAGAGATCTGGTGCAGGTGGCTTGGAGCCCACCGCCGTGAGCACACACATCGTCGAGGCGGGCCCAAGAGCGATCCGGCATTTATGTTGCCGCACAACCGCAGACGGCGACGCCCGGATAGCGATGGCCGCGCTGGACGGCATCGACGACCCAGTGGCTCTGGTCGAAGACCATCCGGTATCGGTCGAGTCGTTATGGCGCACAGCGCTGCAGTCACTGGGCTGCGCAGGACGGGAAAGCGTGATCGTCGTTCACCCATCGTGGTGGTCGCCTGCCCGCATCGAGTTGGTCGGCGCCGGCGCCCACAACCTGGCCGACGACGTCGCGATGCGTCCGCGGTCGTGGTTGCTGGCCCAAAAGCCGCCGGCTGAATCACCGTCTGCGACGGCGATTGTCGAGATCGCCGAACACCTGGTGGTCATCACCGGACCCGTGGTCAGGGCCCATCCCCGCCGCGGCGAGCCGCAGCGGGTGGCCGACGCCGTCGCCTGCCTCATCGTCGGGATGACCGCGAACGATGTTGCGACGGTGGTGATCGACGCACCGGATGCGGTGGGTGGCGCCGGTGTGCTGGCGGGGATGATCGCCGATGGCTTGCGCCAGAGCAGCGGTGTCACGGTATTCCGCGTCGACGACACCGAGTTTCGGCGACTCGCCCATGCTGCCGTCGCCGACCACGCGACCTCGGGGACCCAGTCCTCGCCGGAGCGTGGCGGCCATCGTCGTCATCGCTGGATCATGCTGGTCGTCCTGGTGATCGCGGCGGCGCTCGGCTTCACCGCAGTCGGCCGTCGCGAAACACCGGCGCCCGACGGGATGGCGACGACGTTTTTAGTGGAAGGCCGGGTGGCGGTGGAGGTGCCGGCGGCATGGACGACGCAACGGATCCTCACCGGACCCGGATCCGCGCGGGTACAGATCACCTCCCCGTCGGATCCGAACGTGGCGTTGCATCTGACTCAATCTCCCGTCGCCGCCCAGACGCTGGCCGACGCTGCCGAAGTGCTGAAGCGCGCGATCGACGCCGAGCCGCCGGGTGTCTTCGTCGACTTCAACCCGTCGGGCTCCACCGCCGGCCGGGCAGCGGTGACCTACCGCGAGGTGCGCGTCGGGCATGACATCCGCTGGGCCGTCCTACTCGATAGGGCTGTGCGGATCAGCATCGGATGTCAGAGCCGACCGCTCGATGATGACGCCGTGCGCGACGCGTGCGAGCTGGCGGTCCGGTCGGCCCGCGCGCTGAGTTGAATTCGGCGGAACCCAACGCGGCTCGTCGCCGTCCTATCTGTGTGACCAACAGCCTGCGCACCGACTTCGATTTGATGCGTTCCGTTGCGGCGACCACCGATGCCCGCAACGAGGAGCTCCGGGCGATGCTGCACACGTTCATCTCCCGCATCAGCAGCGTGCCGCCGTCGGTGTGGGGCGGAGCCGCGGCCACCCGATTCAGGGAAGTGGTGGATCGCTGGAATGCCGAGTCGATCAAACTGCATCATGCGTTGCACGGCATCGCGGAGACCATCCGCTACAACGAGGCCGCGCTGCGCGAAGCGGCCGATCAGCACGCACACCACATCGCCGCCGCCGGCGGGAAGCTGTGACCATGGACCCGGTGCTGTCGTACGACTTCGGCGAGATCGAGTGCTCGGTTCGACAGGAGATCCATGCCGTCTCGGCTCGGTTCAACGCCGCCTTGGAGGAGTTGCGGTCTCAGGTGGCGCCGTTGCAAGAAATGTGGACCTGCGAGGCTGCCGCTGCCTATCGGGCTGAGCAGCTCAAATGGCATCAGGCGGCCACTGCGCTCAACGAAATCCTGGTCGATCTGGGTAATGCGGTGCGTGACGGCGCCGACGACGTCGCCGGTGCCGATCACCGGGCGGCCGGCATTTGGGCGCGATAGCGCCTTAGGGGCTCTGCGGGGGTCCCGGCGGAGGGAGAGGCCGTCGGGACCCCGCAGTCATGGACCGAGCGTTTTGACCTGCGCGGATGCCCACCGGTAAGCTGCACCGTTGGCGTACGGGTACGCCGGGGCTCGGGTCAATGTCGGTCGCCGAGAATCTCCCCTTCTGTTAACGCCTGACCGGCACCCGGGACACCGGGATCCAACCCGAGAGAGGTTAAGCGCTGTGCCTACATACGCGCCTAAGGCGGGTGACACCACGCGGGCGTGGTACGTCATCGACGCCACAGACGTGGTGCTCGGCCGCCTTGCCGTCGCGGCAGCCAACCTGCTGCGCGGCAAGCACAAGCCGACATTCACCCCCAACGTCGACGGTGGCGACTTTGTGATCATCGTCAACGCCGACAAAGTTGCCATCAGCGGCGACAAACTGCAGAACAAGCTGGCCTACCGCCACTCGGGTTACCCCGGCGGTCTGCGCAAGCGCACCATTGGTGAGCTGATGCAGCGCCACCCCGACCGGGTCGTGGAGAAGGCGATCATCGGCATGATCCCCAAGAACAAACTCGGCCGCCAGATCAAGCGCAAGCTGCGCGTCTACGCCGGCCCGGAGCACCCGCACACCGCCCAGCAGCCGGTTCCGTTCGAGATCAAGCAGGTGACGCAATGACTGAAGCGGTAGAGACCGAAACGACCGAAGCCCCGGCTGCCGAGACCGCGGACGCCGCGGCCCCGCGCTCGGATTCCTTTGTGATCGAGCGGCCGATCCAGACCGTCGGCCGCCGCAAGGAGGCCGTGGTGCGGGTGCGACTGGTGCCCGGCACCGGCAAGTTCGACCTCGATGGCCGCAGCCTGGAGGCCTACTTCCCCAACAAGGTGCATCAGCAGCTCATCAAGGCTCCGCTGGTTACCGTCGACCGGCTGGAAAGCTTCGACATCTACGCCCACCTCGACGGCGGCGGTCCGTCCGGGCAGGCCGGCGCGCTGCGGCTGGCGATCGCCCGGGCATTGATCCTGGTCACGCCCGAGGACCGGCCCGCGCTGAAGAAGGCCGGCTTCCTCACCCGCGACCCACGGGCCACCGAGCGCAAGAAGTACGGGCTGAAGAAGGCCCGCAAGGCGCCGCAGTACAGCAAGCGCTGATCGGCGATCACTTTCTGGGCCGCGAGCGTGCGCAAAAACGGCCCCTCGCTGGCGTGTCGGGCCGGGGACACGCACGCTCGCGGCGGATAAAGGATGGCTATGGGTCGACTGTTCGGCACCGACGGTGTGCGCGGGGTCGCCAACCGTGAGTTGACCGCCGAACTCGCGCTGGCACTGAGCGCCGCGGCGGCGCGGCAACTGGCTGGCCCGGGCGGCGACCACCGCCGGGTCGCCGTCGTGGGCCGCGATCCCCGCGCCAGCGGCGAGATGCTGGAAGCCGCCGTCATCGCTGGCCTGACCAGCGAGGGCGTCGACGCGCTGCGGGTCGGCGTGCTGCCGACGCCAGCGGTGGCCTGCCTGACCGGCGCGTACGACGCCGATTTCGGCGTGATGATCTCGGCCTCGCACAACCCGATGCCCGACAACGGGATCAAGATCTTCGGGCCGGGCGGGCACAAACTCGACGACGCCGCCGAGGACCGGATCGAGGAGGCGGTGGCGGCCGGACCGGGGCTGCGGGTGGTCGGCGCGGAAATCGGCCGGGTCGTCGACGCCGAGGACGCGCTCGACCGCTACCTACGCCAGGTGAGCAAGGCCAGCACCGTCCGGCTCGACGGGCTGACCGTCGTCGTCGACTGCGCCCACGGGGCGGCGTCGGTCGCGGCGCCGCGCGCCTACCGCGCGGCCGGTGCCCAGGTCATCGCGATCAACGCCGAACCCGACGGTCTCAACATCAACGACGGCTGCGGGTCTACCCACCTGGATGTGCTGCGGTCGGCGGTGCTCGCCCATGGCGCCGACCTGGGCCTGGCCCACGACGGTGACGCCGACCGGTGTCTGGCGGTGGACGCCACCGGCCAGGTCATCGACGGAGACCACATCATGGTGGTGCTGGCCCTGGCGATGCAGGAGGCCGGCGAACTGACCGGCAACACCCTGGTGGCCACCGTGATGAGCAACCTCGGCCTACACCTGGCGATGCGCTCGGCCGGAGTCACCGTGCGCACCACCGGGGTCGGCGACCGCTACGTGCTGGAAGAGTTGCGCGCCGGCGACTTCCGGCTCGGCGGCGAACAATCCGGCCACATCGTGCTGCCGGCGCTGGCCACCACCGGCGACGGCATCTTGACCGGGCTGCGGCTGATGTCACGGATGGCGCAAACCGGCTCACCGCTAGCTGAGCTCGCCTCGACGATGCGCACCTTGCCGCAGGTGCTGATCAACGTCGAGGTTGTCGACAAGACCACTGCCGCTGCGGCGCCCGCGGTGCAAACCGCGGTCCAGCAAGCCGAGGCCGAGCTCGGCGACACCGGGCGAATCCTGTTGCGCCCCTCCGGAACCGAACAATTGATCCGCGTCATGGTGGAAGCTGACGACGAGGACACTGCGCGCCGGCTCGCCACCGTTGTCGCGGATTCGGTGCGCGCTCAGAGCTGACCGGGAACCCGGACCCGGCGCCAGGCGTCCTAACGGGTATGCGCCAAACCTTCGTCGACGTCAGTGCGGTATCCGCGGTCGCCAATCGGTTCGATGCCACCGCGGAACTCATCCATGGCGCCACGCGTGATCGGTTGTCGCGGCTGGCTTTCGACGGCGCCACCGCAGGGCGAGCACATGTCGCCAGCGGTGACGCCCTGAACACGACGCTGTACCGGCTCAGCGATGCGCTGGCGCTGTGGGCCAGGGCGTCGGCTGAAATCGCTTCGGCGCTGCGGGCCGGCGCCGACCGGTACGCCGACGCGGACCGGCGCGGCGCGGTCCGGATCGGCTAGATGATGGCCGACCGGTGGGACGTCGCGGCGCGACTGGCCGAGGGTGCACCAGCCGTCGAGCACACCCAAACGTATGTGGACGCATGCCGTGCAGTCGGATACCAGCATCCCGATCTCACCGCGCACGGCTCGCAAATCCGCGACTGGTATGAGGCCGAAGCCGGCCTGGAGCTTCGGACGCTCGACAATGACTGCGCCGCGCTGTGGGCCGCGCTCAGCGCGACCGAGGAGGCGCTGGCAACACAGGGGGCGCAGATCGCGGAGCTCGGCGCGGCCTGGCGCGGGCCGGGAGCCGACTCGGCGACGCAGTTCCTGGATCGGCACTGCGGAATCGCCGCCGAGGTGGTCGCCGCGGTGCGCAGGGCGTCGCAGGAGTGCGGTGCGCTGCGCGACAACTTGTGGCGCGTGGTGGACGGCAAAGTCGCGACGGCCATCGCCATCGACGACCGCAGCTGTGCGGACCAGGCCGCCTGGCTGGCCGCTGCACATACTGTCGCGACCGGCGCCGGGGAGCGATCAGTCGCCGAGGACATTATTCGCCAGCAGGTAATCCCTTACGTGAACAACGACATTCGCGGCGACTGGCTTACTGCCATGCGCTCGGCCACCGAGTCGGTGACGACATCGTATGACGCCGCCCTCGACGCGCTGGCGGCTGCGCCGGAGGTGCGGTTCGACCTCCCGAGCGACCTCGCGCCGCGGCCGCAGCTCGACGAGGCGCCGAGCGCGACCAGCGGGCCGTTGCCAACACCGGAAACGCTCCCGCCGGTCAACACCACGCCTGCAGCCGTATCGACGCCGTTGCCCCCGCCGACCCCAACGGCTCCGATTCCTGCGGACATGCTCGACGCTTTGCCGCCCGAATCACCGCTACCCGAGCCTGCATTAGGAGATACCGCCGGAATGCCAGCCGGCGCAGGCAATCTGGGTGGACTTGGCGGTCTTACCGGCGGTATCGGCGGGGTGGTCGGCCAGATCATCGACGGTATTGCTGGTCTGGTGGGCTCCCTGGCCGACGGGCTCGGCGATCCGTCGGTCTCCGACGACGTGCCCTTCGACGACGGGCTCGAGGACGACGATCCACTGGACGAGGTGGCCGATGATCGGGCCGACGATGAGCAACCGCCGGCATCGGCCGATGCCGTCGATGCCGACGACATCGAGACCCCAAGTGAAAATCCGCCAACGACAGAGCAAATCGCAGACAAACCGCATGACAGCGCGCCACCGCCGGTCACTGCGGCACCGGCCGCACCGCCCGTCGCGCCGACGCCACCGGGACCGGCAACGGAGGAACCCGCGCCCGACGACCCCACGCCGTGCCAAATCGCCGCCGACGAACTGCCGCAGGCAGGGCAATAGCTAGGGCAGTAGGGCCTTCAGCTCCTCGACATACTGCACCGCTTCGGACCGGTCGGTGGTGACCGGCGTGGCCAACAGCGTCGTCACACCGGCTTCGGCAAACGCCGCCACCCGCTCGGCGACGAACCCGCGCGGACCGATCAGCGAAATCTGGCGCACCAACTCGTCGGGCACCGCGGCGATGGCCTCGGTCTTGCGGCCGGACAGATACAACTCCTGGATCCGGTTGGCCACCTCACCGAAGCCATACCGGGTTGCCAGGTTGTGGTAGAAATTGCGCCCCTTGGCGCCCATGCCGCCGATGTAAAGACCAAGCTGCGGCTTGACCCACGCCAGCCGGTCCTCGACGTCGTCGCCGATGGCCAGCGACGTGCCCACCATCACGTCCAGCGGGCCCAGCGACGGATCACGTTTGGCCCGACCGGCTTCCAGCGCCTCGCCCCACACCGACTGCGCCTTCTCCGGATAGAAAAACACCGGCTGCCAGCCCTCGGCGATCTCGGCGGTCAGCTCGACGTTCTTGGGTCCCAACGCCGCGATCGTGATCGGAATCCGTTCGCGTACTGGGTGGTTGATGATGTGCAGGGCCTTGCCCAGACCGGTTCCCCGCTCGGCGGGCAGCGGGACCTGATAGTGCTTGCCGGTGTATGTAACGCGGTCGCGCCGCCACACCTGGCGACAGATGTCGACCACCTCTCGGGTGCGGCCCAGCGGGGCGTCGAACGGCACACCGTGAAAACCCTCGACGACTTGCGGCCCGGACGTGCCGATGCCCAGCCGGAACCGGCCGTCGGACACGAAGTCCAAACCGGCGGCGGTCATCGCCAGCAGCGACGGAGTGCGCGTATAGATCGGAAACACCCCCGACGCCAATTCGATGGCCGAGGTCTTGGCGGCCAGATACCCCAACTGACTGACCGCGTCGTACGAATATGCCTCGGCCACCACAGCGACGTCGATGCCGGCTTTTTCGAGTGCTACAACACGGTCGGCCGCTTCGTGAAATCCGCCCGAGTAGTCGAGCATGATGCCGATTTGCATTTACGACACATACCACGCGGGCCGGACGCCGCAGTGAGGTGCTCAGTGCTTGAGCAGCGCGACGACTTTTTCCTCGGGGGTCACCGGCGTCAGGGCCTCCTCCACCGCCACGGTCCTGGGCAGCTGCACCTCGGGGTCGGCGAAATCGCGATAGGTCTTATCGCCTGCGAGCGCATAGCGCAGGTACCCGGTCAGCAGCGCGCGGACTGCCTGCTGCGTCTTGCGGTGCGCCCCCGGCAGTCCGACCACTGCCGATAGCCGGCGTCCTTCGGCCAGCCCGCCGGGCTGGGCTTTGCCGACGATTCGCAGAGTCGCTCCATCCCAGGCCTGGGAAATCGCAAGTGCGTTGGAGCGCAACGTTTTCGCGTCCCCTGGCGCGCTGAACACCACGCCGGGAACCTGCAGCGTCGAGGCGGGTTGCTCGGCAGGTGGTGCGGTGACTGACGGGAACATCGCCGCAACGGCTTTGGGTTTGGTCGGCATCCCGGCCGCTGCGAACACTGCGGCCGAACCGCCGAAGCCGTGACCGACCAGGCCCAGTTTGGTCGGATGCACGCTGATCTTGCCCGGGCCGAGGCGGACGCCCGCGGCGATGTCGAGTGCGGTACCCAGGTCGAACGCCAGGTTCAGGACTGAGGGGGCCAGTCCCCGTTCGGTGTCGGGGGCGGCCGCGACGATGCCCCATGACGCCAAGTGCTCCAGCAATTTCGAGTAGCGCTCGACGCCGGCAAGCCAGTCGTGGCCGAAGGCGATCGCGGGCAGGTTCAGCCCCGCCTCCGGGGTGTACACCACGCCGGGCAGACCGGCAAAGGCCAGGTCGCCGCGCAACACGCGGTGCGGTCCACGCCGGGTCAAAGCGGCGAAAAGCTTCCTCATGCTGGCCACGCGTTGACGGTAGCGCACCGCGACGCCACTCAAGCGTCATGATTCCGGGCCGCAAGCCGCCGCCGCAGAGTGATACTCCCAGGATGGCAGCAGAAGACCAGAGCGTCGACGACGCGCTGCGCGACAGTCATCGGGAACTGGAACGGTTTTTCGACCTGTCTACGGACCTGTTGGTGATTGCCGACCGGCGCCGGTTGATCCGGGTGAACCCGGCCTTCAGCCGAATCTTCGGCTACGCACCCGGTACCGCGGTGAAGGCGACCGATTTTGCCGCGCCCGAGGACCGAGCGGATGTGGCCGCGGCCATCAAAGAACTTTTCCGCGCCGGCGTCCCGATGGGCTTCGAAAGCCGGGTCGTCTGCCCCGACGGCAGCCGGCGCTGGTTCGAATGGAATGTGGTGCCGCAGCACGGGCTGATTTGCTGCCTCGGCCGTGACGTCACCGAGCGCCGCCTCGAACAGCAGCAGTTGCGGCATCTCGCAACCCAGCAGGCCGCGTTGCGGCGGGTGGCGACACTGGTGGCGAGCGGGGTCAGCCCGCACGAGGTGTTCGGCGCGGTGGCCGAGGAGATGGGCCGATGCCTGGAGGTGCCGTACGCCGAGGTGCTCCGTTATGAGGACGACGGCACGGCGATCGTTGTCGTCGCCTGCTACGCCGAAGCCGGCGCGCATGGCCTTGCCATCGGGGAGCGGCTGCCCTTGGAGGGCCAGAACGTGGCCGGAGAGGTGTTCCGCACCGGCCGCGCCTACCGAATGGAAAGTATCGACAACGCCGCCGGGCCGCTCGTGGCGCGGATGCGGGAATTGGGCATGCATTCCCGGGTGGGCGCACCGATCATCGTCGACGAACGGGTGTGGGGCCTGGCGTTGGTCGGCTCGTCACGGCCTGAGTCGCTGCCGGCCAACAGCGAGCAGCGCATCGCCGAATTCGCCGAGTTGATCGCGACCGCTATCGCCGCGGCCACCACCCGCGCCGAGCTGGTGGCGTCACGGGCCCGGATTGTCGCCGCCGCCGACGATGCCCGGCGCCGCATCGAACGCGACCTGCACGACGGTGCTCAACAACGGCTGGTCTCGTTGGGCCTGCGGCTGCGGATGGCAGAGGAATTGGTGCCGGCCGATCTGACCGACGTCAGAAATGAGCTGTCCGAGGCGGTCGCCGGTTTGAGCGAAGTGTTCACCGACTTGCAGCAGCTCTCTCGCGGCATCCATCCGGGCATTCTCGCCAAAGGGGGACTTGGCGCCGCACTGCGCAACCTTGCACGACGATCCGCCGTTCCGATCACCCTCGACGTGGAGATCGACCGGCGGTTGCCGGAGCCCGCCGAGGTCGCCGCCTATTACGTGGTGGCCGAAGCGCTGACCAACGCCGACAAGCACGCTCAAGCATCCGAAGTCACGGTCGCCGCGCACGTCGACGACACAAATTTGTATTTGTCGATTGGCGACGACGGCGTCGGTGGCGCGGATGCCGGCAACGGATCCGGCCTGATTGGGCTGAAAGACCGCGTCGAGGCGGTCAGCGGACAGTTCAAGGTCGAATCCCGGCCGGGTAAGGGGACGTCGCTGGACGTCACCATTCCCGTCGACGGCGCCTAGCGCTACAGCGGATAGAGCTCAGGCAGGTTGACGACGATCGCCTCCTGGGTGCTGCGGGCGATCACCACCACGGCCGGCTCGTCGGGGTTCGGATTCTCTTCGCGGTGCGGCAGATACGGCGGGATGAAGACGTAGTCGCCGGGACTGGTCGAGATGCGGACCTCATGGTTGCCGTCATGAAAGACGAAGTCGGGGTGGCCGCTGCGGACAAAGATCGCCGTTTCGGATTCGCCGTGGTGATGGTTGTCCGACGCCATCTGCGGCCGCACGTGTGTCTCGCCCATCCACAGCTTCTCGGCCCCGACGGCACGTCCGGTGATCGCGGCGAACCGCTGCATCCCCGCGCTTTGCGCGGTATCGCTGTCGAGTTCCGACGATTTGATGTGGTGCACCCGATTGCGCACCATCTGCCCGTGCGGCTGCAGGTCCGGATGAAACCCGTCGTGCGGCATCGGTTTCTCCTTCCGGCAAGGGCTGTCGATACTACCTACGCGCCGACCTCCAGCAGCCCGATCCGCCACAGCGCCGCGTAGGCCTGGCGCAGCGGAACGGTCAACACCCGGGCCACGGCGTCCACAAGCGGGTCGTCGCCGGCGGTCATCATCAGCTCGTCGTACAGAACAGCAGTCATGGGTGCCTCCGGGGAAGTTCGCGCCGAGATTTGCCGTGCCCAGAATCGCGTGGCGGGCATCGGGAATCATCGAAGCTCGCATCCAATGCCGTTACCGGGTAGCCCGACCAGGCGAAGTGGTGCCAGCGCCATGGGCGGCGCGGTATTCCTGCTAGCAGGTAGGCCGATATTGCAGGTCGCCGCAGGCGGTAATGGTTGCCAGCCTAGACGACATCTGCGGGGCTACGCCCGAGTCTTGATGGTGTCACCATGTCGGCATCACGAAGGGACTCAACCGAAATGGACCACGACAATTTCACCCAACTGCGCTTGGTCGCCGGATCGTATC
This sequence comes from Mycobacterium sp. NGS51, assembly GCF_059812525.1. Taxonomy (NCBI): domain Bacteria; kingdom Bacillati; phylum Actinomycetota; class Actinomycetes; order Mycobacteriales; family Mycobacteriaceae; genus Mycobacterium; species Mycobacterium sp. NGS51. Next base: position 95,770 of record NZ_JCALCV010000011.1, on the reverse strand, counting down.
CGGCCGGGTCAGGCAAAGGGTGCGCGATGAACGCCATCTCCTACATCAACGGCGACACCGAGATCACCGACTTTCCGGACTGCTCGGCGCGGCCGCTGGCTGCGTTCGTCCAGTGGTGCAACGACCTGCTCGCCGGCCCCGGTGGCTTCCTGTCCCGCGACGACGGCGCCGTTGCGCTCGACCTCGGCTGGCAGACGGTGGGGACCGCGGAGGTTGCCGACACCGTGATCCACGCGTGGGTTGCCGAACTACTGGAAAATCCCGTCTGGGGCGTCATCCGCTATGCGGAAAGCGATGCTGCCCACGCAATTTCGGACATCGCCGCGTTGCACCGCAAAGTCGCATCCGGCGAAACGCCACCGGTGGCCGCCTGGGGTGCTGCGCATCGCGCCGCCTATGCGGCGTCCCGCGCGACAAAGCGGATGCTGAACGCGGCCGAACTCTATGCCCTGCGGGCGGCCTACCAATCGACGGCAGCAGTCGACAGCGAGCACCGGACGACACTGGATGCGGTGACCGGTAATGCTTTGCGCGCCCACTCGGTGGTCGTCGGGAGCACGGATTGCAGCCACGCGGTCGACCTCGCTCGCTGCGCGATCCGGTCCTGGCGCGCGCTGGCCGGGCTGGCCGGCGACGTCCGCTACCGCGTGCGGCTGTCGGCGTAGCGGCGATCGCAAGCGCGGCGTGTCGGGGCGCGGCGGGTCGCCGCCATTGGTCTAGCGGCAGACGGATTCCGGCAGCCCACCCCCGCCAGCATCCCGCTTTGGTGCAAGATGTGTCCCAACGCAACGGTCACCGTTTCCCGAAGGGCACACGCTGAGCGCCGACACGACTACTACCGACACGCCGTCGCCGCTGCGCGCGGTGGTGGCCGACGACGAAACACTGCTGCGCGAAGGCCTGACCAGCTTGCTGGACCGGTCGGGGTTCACGGTGGTGGGCCAGGCTGGCGACGCCACCGAACTGCTCGCGCAAGCGCGCAGCCATGCCCCCGATGTGGTCGTCGTCGATATCCGGATGCCGCCGACCCATACCACCGAGGGCCTGGACGCCGCCCGAACGATCCGCGAAGAGCTGCCCGACACCGGGATCATGGTGCTGTCTGCTCACGTCGACGTCGAGCACGCAATGGAGTTGTTGGCCGGCGGCGGCGGGATCGGCTATCTGCTCAAAAGCCGGGTCACCGACGTCGCCGATTTCGTCGCCACCCTGCGCCGGATCGCCAACGGCGCCTCGGTGGTCGACCCGGCTCTGGTACAGGAGCTCGTATCGGGCCGGCGACGCGACGACCCGCTGTCGGTGCTGTCGCCGCGCGAACTGGAGGTGCTGGAGTTGATGGCCGAGGGCCGCTCGAACGCGGGCATCGCGCGGCGGCTGTGGGTGACCGAAGGCACCGTCGAAAAGCATGTCCGCAGCATCCTGACCAAACTGGATCTGGCCGAAACAGACGACGACCATCGCCGGGTGCGCGCGGTCATCACGTTCCTGGACTCCAGATAAGCCCCTCGATTAGCTGGCGATGCCCAGGATTTCTCGGATCGCGGCACCTGACACGACGGACTTCGGCAAGAAAGCCACCGCCGGGCTCGTCGAGATCAACTCCGCAAAGTCCTCCTCCGCATGGGTAGAGATCAAAATCACCCGCGGGGCGGCGTCGGTGCCACCCCGATGCAGTTGTTCAGCCAGGTCGAATCCGCTCTCCCCGTCCAACTCGATATCGACCAGCGTGACGTCGGGGCGCAAGTCTTGGACGCATTGCACCCCGGCCGACGACGACTGCGCCACCCCCACGACGTCGATGTTCTGCCGCTCGAGCAGTCGAGCCGCCGCATTAAGGAAGTCGCGGTTGTTGTCCACAATCACGCAGCGCAATACCCCACCCGTTGCCACCCGTCCAGTGTCGCGGCGGAGGTGGGTCGAGCGCATACCTGCTAGCTGGAAACTATTTGCCCGCCACGGCGTCTCACCGGTGATACGGTGGGTTGGTGGCGTCCGTAACCGTGCGCGAACTACGCAATAAGGGCGGAGACGTGCTGGACCGTGTCGAGCGCGGCGAACGCGTGGTGGTGACCCGGGATGGGCGCCCCATTGCCGAGCTACGCCCGCTGCCCCGTCGCAGCGCCCGACCTGAGGAACTGATTGAGCGCTGGAAGCGGTTGCCGCCCGTTGACCCCGAAGCGCTGCGACGAGACATCGACGCCCTCATCGATCCGTCGCTGTGATCGGCAAGCCAGCTGCGAGAGGCCTGCTCGACACCTCGGTGGTAATCCTGCTGGGCCGGATTACCGATCCGTCGGCGCTGCCGGAGGAAGCGGTTATCAGCGCCATAACGCTGGCGGAACTATCGCTTGGACCGCACGTGGCCCAAACCGAAGAAGAGCGCGCAGCACGGCAGGCTCGTCTACAGCAAGCCGAATCCGATTTCGACGTACTGCCTTTCGATGGCGCAGCAGCCCGGGCATTCGCCGTAGTGGCGGCGTCACTGCGCGCCTTGGGACGAAAACCGGCCGCCCGCGCCTACGACGCTTTGATTGCCGCCACTGCGATCGCGCATGGTCTGCCGCTGTACACGTGTAATCCCGTTGATTTCGGCGCCATCCCGCAACTGGACCTACGCGTTGTGGCGCATCCGGAGCAGAGCCGGTCCTGAGCTGCGGTCTGACCGGCCCAGGAGAACCCGCCCTGACCTGCTGGATTCGACTGCTGAGACCCCCACTGCACTACCCTGATGGGCTATGTGCGGAATCGTCGGCTATGTCGGGCAACAGCCTGCCTGCGAGGTCGTCGTCGAAGCGCTGCGCCGGATGGAGTATCGCGGCTACGACTCGGCCGGCATCGCGCTGATCGACGGGGAAGGCGAACTCACCGTCCGTCGGCGAGCCGGCCGGCTGGCCAATCTGGAGGAGTCGCTACGCGATACCGATTCCGCAGCGTTGGGCGGCACCACCGGCCTCGGGCATACTCGCTGGGCCACCCACGGTCGCCCCACCGACCGCAATGCGCACCCGCACCGCGACGCCGCCGGCAAAATCGTCGTCGTCCACAACGGCATCATCGAGAACTTCGCGACCCTGCGCCGCGAGTTGGAGGCCGCCGGTGTCGAGTTCGCCAGCGACACCGACAGCGAAGTCGCCGTGCACCTGGTGGCACAGGCATACCGGAATGGACCGACTGCCGGTGATTTCGCTGGCTCCGTGCTGGCAGTCGTGCGCCGCCTGGAAGGGCACTTCACCCTGGTGTTCGCCAATGCCGACGAGCCCGGCACCATCGTCGCCGCCCGTCGCTCCACGCCGCTGGTGGTTGGTATCGGCGATGGCGAAATGTTCCTCGGGTCCGACGTGGCCGCGTTCATCCCGCATACCCGCGAGGCGGTCGAGCTGGGCCAGGATCAGGCTGTGGTGATCACCGCCGATGGCTACCGGATCACCGACTTCGACGGCAACGACGACGCCGCGAGCGCTCGGCGTTTCCACATCGACTGGGATCTGGCCGCCGCCGAGAAGGGCGGCTACGAGTACTTCATGCTCAAGGAGATCGCCGAACAGCCCGCCGCGGTGGCCGACACGCTGCTCGGGCACTTCGTCGACGGCCGGATTGTGCTCGACGAGCAGCGGCTCTCCGACCAGGAGCTTCGCGAAGTCGACAAGGTGTTCGTGGTCGCCTGCGGCACCGCCTACCACTCCGGGCTGCTGGCCAAATACGCGATCGAGCACTGGACCCGGCTTCCCGTCGAGGTGGAGCTGGCCAGTGAGTTCCGCTATCGCGACCCGGTGCTGGACCGCAGCACGCTGGTGGTGGCGATCTCGCAGTCAGGCGAGACCGCCGACACCCTCGAGGCGGTCCGGCACGCCAAGGAGCAGAAGGCCAAGGTGCTGGCGATCTGCAACACCAACGGCAGCCAGATTCCGCGCGAATGCGACGCGGTGCTCTACACCCGCGCCGGACCGGAGATCGGCGTGGCGTCGACCAAGACCTTCCTGGCGCAGATCGCAGCGAACTACCTCGTCGGCCTGGCGCTGGCGCAGGCCCGCGGCACCAAATACCCCGACGAGGTCGAGCGCGAGTACCACGAACTGGAGTCGATGCCGGATCTGGTGGCCCGGGTGCTCACCGGAATCAGGCCGGTTGCCGACTTGGCCTACCGGTTCGCGCAATCATCGACCGTGCTGTTCCTCGGTCGCCACGTCGGTTATCCCGTGGCGCTGGAAGGCGCTCTCAAGCTCAAAGAACTTGCCTACATGCACGCCGAGGGCTTTGCCGCCGGTGAGCTCAAGCACGGCCCGATCGCGTTAATCGAAGACGACCTGCCGGTCATCGTGGTGATGCCGTCACCGAAGAACTCGGCCATGTTGCACGCCAAGCTGCTGTCCAACATCCGCGAGATCCAGACCCGCGGTGCGATCACCATCGTGATCGCCGAAGAGGGTGACGACACGGTGCGCCCCTACGCCGATCACTTGATCGAAATCCCCGCGGTGTCAAGGCTTTACCAGCCGCTGCTGTCGACGATCCCGCTGCAGGTGTTCGCGGCGTCGGTGGCCCGCGCCCGCGGCTACGACGTGGACAAGCCACGCAACCTGGCCAAGTCGGTCACCGTCGAATAACTACTTTCGTGAAACAAAAGCCACGGTCGTGATTCGGTCAGGATCACAGCCCTAGCTTCTGACTGACGTGCGATCGTGGATGCGTGGCGACGGCATCGAGGTTGAGAGCGTGGCTGACGGCCGGGTGGCGGTTCGTCAGCAGCGCACCGTTGACCTACCTGTGGCTGACCGTATTGCTGGTCACCACCATCATTGCGCACCGTCTGACCCGGCGGCAGCTGCACACCGTGTTGGTCGACGGCTCCACCAATCTGTACCACCTGGCGCGCGATCCACTGGAAGTGCTGTTTTCCAGCCTGCTCTGGATCGACGGCCGGTACTGGACGCCGTATCTGGTCCTCTTCACGTTGTTCCTGGCGCCGGCAGAGCGGTGGCTCGGACAAATACGTTGGCTAACAGTGGGATTGACGGCTCATTTCGGGGCGACGTATATCAGCGAAGGGTTGCTAAACCTGGCCATCGAGCAGCATCTGGAATCGGAGAGGCTGGTGCACGCCCGTGATATCGGGGTCAGCTACTTCCTGGTCGGGGTGATCGCGGTCCTGGCTTATCACATTGCCCGGCCGTGGCGGTGGGGCTACCTGGCGATACTGCTGATCGTCTTCATCGTGCCGATCGTCATTCATGTGAACTTCACCGCGATCGGACATCTCGCTGCGATCTTCATCGGTCTCTGCTTTTACCCGATGGCGAAAGGCCGCGGCCGCCCATCAATTGGACCGGTGCAACTCACGGGTGCCGGGCGGTGACGCCGCCGTCGACGACGACGTGGGTGCCGGTGATGAACGACGCCCGCGGCGACATCAAGAACGCCACCGCTTGCGCCACCTCGGCGGGCTCGCCGATCCGGCCCAGCGGTGCGGCTTGCACGAAGCCGGCGCGGACCTCCTCAACGTCGAGGGCGATCTGCAGCATCGGGGTGTGAATGAAGCCGGGGCACACCGCGTTGACCCGGATGCCGGCCGGGCCCAGCTGGGCGGCCATCGACCGGGTCAGACCCAGCAGGCCGGCCTTGGAGGCGCAGTAGGCCGGGATGAACGGGTTGGCAGCCAGCCCTTCGATGCTGGAGATTCCTACCACTGCCGGCGAGCGGCCGTCGCGCGCAGACTGTTCCAGCTGCGGCAGCAGCAACTGGACCAGCATCGCCTGGGCGCGAAGATTCACGTCGAGGATGGCGTCCCAGGAGTCGCCGGTGTAGGCGCCGACCGGCTCGGCGAGCACCCGCCCGGCGGCGTGCACCAGGCCGTCGACGCCATCGAGCGCGTCGGTGGCCGCGGCGACCGCGTCGGGTAGTGCGGCGTCGTCACTGACGTCGACCAGGAAGCCCGGCATGCCCAGCTCCGCGGCGACCTGCTGCACCGCTGGGGCGATGTCCCACAGCGCCACCCGCCGGTCGTCGGCGATCAGCGCCTCGGCGCTCGCCCGCCCGATGCCCGACGCGCCGCCGGTGACGATTACTCCGCTCACTGGGCTCCTTCCGCGCCGATTTTCCGTACGTCGAATTGTGACCAGTCGGGTTCACGGACCGCCGTCCAGTACTCGTTGAGTCGCCACGGGCTGACGGTGTGAATCTCCCCGTCGGTGTTCTTGAAGTAGGAGTGCTTGACCGCGGGGTGTGACCACACCATCTGTTTGATCTCAGCCTGGGTGCGTTGATGCCACGCGGTGGCCGCCTCGGCGGTCGGCTCGACGGAATGCGCGCTGCGCCTGACCAGTTCCTCGAGGCAGCTGTTGATGTAGCGCATCTGCAGTTCGGAGTTGAAGATCAAGCTGCCGCCGTGGGCCAGATGCGCGCCCGGCCCGTAGAGCAGAAAGAAGTTGGGGAACCCCGGGACGGTGATTCCCAGGTAGGCGTACGGCCGCTGGCCCCACACGGCGTGCAGGTCGGCTCCGTCGCGGCCGGTGATCGTCATCGGCCACAGCACATCGGTGTGCCGAAACCCGGTGGCGTAGACGATGACATCCACCTCGTGGGTGACGCCGTCGTCGGTGACGACGCCGCCGGGAGTAATCCGCTGGATCGGGGTGCGTACCAACTCGACGTTGTCGCGGCGCAGCGTCGCCAGCCAGGTGCCGTTGTCCTGCAGCGTTCGTTTGCCGGTGGCCGGGTAATCCGGCAGCACCTTGGCCAGCAGATCCTGATCTGCCCCAACCTGATTGGTGATCCAGTCGGTGAACATCAACCGCGCGGCGGCGTTCATCTCGCTGACCGCGTAATCCTGATCGGAGTAATCCGGGTCGACTCGGGCAGCGTCGAGTCCCTTGTCGGCGCCGGGCCACAACACCAGGAAGCGATACCAGCGACCGTAGAACGGCAGGTGGTCCATCGCCCAGCGCACTCCGTCGCCGACGCACTCGTGATACATCGGGTTGGGGAACATCCACTGCGCGCTGCGTTGAAAGACCGTCAGATGCTCGACGTCGTCGGCGATGGCCGGCGCGATCTGAAATCCGCTGGCGCCCGCGCCGATCAGCGCCACCCGCTTGCCGGTCAGGTCCACCGAGTGGTCCCAGTCCGCCGAGTGAAACGACGGCCCATTGAAGGTCTCCGCGCCGTCGAAGGCCGGGACATGGGGCCGGTTGAGCTGACCGACCGCGGTGATGACGGCACGCGCCCGCAACGTGGTGATCTGGTCGTCGTGAGATCGGACGGTCAGCGTCCAGGTCCCGTCGGCGTCGTGCCATTCGGCGGCGGTGACCTCGGTCTGCCACCGCACCTCCTCACCCAGGCCGTATTTGTCGATCAGCTTGGTGAAATACGCCTGCAATTCGGGTTGCTCGGCGAAGAAGTGCGTCCAGTCGTTACTGGGTTCGAAGCTGTAACAGTAGAAGTGGTTGGCGACGTCGACCCGGGCCCCGGGATAGGTGTTTTCCCACCAGGTTCCGCCCGGCCCGGCGTTCTTCTCCACGATCGTGAACGGAATGTTGGCCTGGCGCAGCCGGATTCCGGCCAGGACGCCGGATTCGCCGCAGCCGATGACCACGACGGGCAGCTCCTGCGTGCGGTTGGGATCCAGCGGCGCCGGGCGGCGTGGGTCGATTCCGCCGAGGTCCATCTCTTCCAGCAGCAGCTCGACGTAGTCGTCGGGCACGGTTTCGCAGGCCGCCCAGTCCATCATCTCTTTGACGAGGTCGCGGTCCAGCGGCGCGGGCTCGGGGCAGCCGCGGTCGCGGTAGTCGATGATCACCGGCAGCGCCGCCGCGCGGGCGCGGGCTTTGTCGTCCTCGGACATGAATCCCTGGACCTCGTTGAGAAAGATCCCGGCAGGCTTGAACTCGCGGATGAAGTGCGGCTCGCCGGTGAGGTGCACCAGCGAGAGCAGCAATGTCGGGATGCTCACCTGTTCCAGGGCGGCGGCGATATCAGCTGTGGGGGTGGTGAAGGGCCGGCCGGCATAGCGGCTGCGCATCAAGACTGGTCCTTCCCGTCCGCCTATTACGCTACGCATAGTTGCGTAATCGCTGGATACCCTACGCGGACGGTTATGACGGATCAAGGGTGCAGTCCCGCCGCGCCGGACTAATTCACCGAAATTGATTTCGCGGGCGTTAGTTTCATGCTCAAATCCGAGTCATTGTGTCGGCGAGGGGATCTGATTGTGCAAAACGAGTCGGGGGTCGGCTTAACGGGCATCGGGTTTGGGCGGTCGTGAAAGTCGCTATTGCCGGACTCGTCGTGGCGGTCCTGGGGACTTATGTCGCGTCGGTCCTGCTCTACGCCAATGGCGGCATGGGGCACCGTCAGACCAACGTCCCGCTGCCCGGCGACGTGACCGTCGCGAACTTCAATGTGGAAGACATCCAATCGAACAACACGGTGCTCGTTGCCAACCTCACCATTTCGCCGGGGTCGGCGCTGCTGGATCCGCACACCCACCGGCTGGCCGAAGAGCTCAGTGTCGCAGTCACATCCGTGGCCCAACCGACCATGCGCACATGGTCGAAGGACGTGCTTCCCGGTGTTTTTCCCGTCCCGCTGACGCTCAGCGGCCAGGCTGAGGACTGGCCTTTCGATAGCTACCATTCCGGCCCGATCACGGTCGAGCTGTTTCGCGGGGCTGCGAAGGTGCCGGAGTCCGCGATGGTGACCTTCACCAATCGCCTGCCCGGCTGGCGAGTCGACGCGGGGCTTGCTGGCCAGAGCGAGGTGTTCGCCCCGCATCGGGTGGAGTTGCGGCGATCAACGAGTACGGCAGCGTTCGCGATTGTCATCGTCACTGTTCTCGTGGTGATTGCTGCGCAAGCCCTGTTCGTTGCGATTCAAACGTTGCGCAACCGCCGTCCGTTTCAGCCGCCCATGACGACGTGGTACGCCGCGATGCTGTTCGCGGTGGTACCGCTGAGAAACGCGCTGCCGGGTTCGCCGCCGTTCGGTAGCTGGATCGACGTCACCGTCGTGCTCTGGGTCATCGTGCTGTTGGTCGTCGCGATGCTGCTCTATATCGCCTGTTGGTGGCACCATCTGAGGCCACACGTGGCCGGCGACTTTGGCGGCTGACCCGGCAGGGAGCGCAGCGCGCCGCGGCGCGGCATGCAATCCTGGGATTGATGCGGCACTACTACTCCGTTGACGCGATTCGCGAAGCCGAAGCGCCGCTACTGGCCACCCTGCCCGACGGCGCGTTGATGCGCCGGGCGGCCTACGGGCTGGCCACCGAGATCCTCCGCGAGCTGACCGCCCGCACCGGCGAAGTGGCGGGTCGGCGGGTGTGCGCGGTCGTCGGCTCCGGCGACAACGGCGGCGACGCGCTGTGGGCGGCGACGTTTCTGCGTCGCCGGGGCGCGGCCGCCGACGCCATCCTCCTCAACCCCGAACGCGCCCACCGCCAGGCGCTCGCGGCGTTCCGGAAGTCCGGCGGGCGCGTCGTCGACTCCATCGCCGGCACGACCGATCTGGTCATCGACGGCGTGGTGGGCATTTCCGGGTCCGGGCCGCTGCGACCGGCGGCAGCCGAGCTTTTCGCCGCCGCCGGCGCGATCCCGGTGGTGGCCGTCGACATCCCCAGCGGCATCGACGTGGCCACCGGAGCGATCACCGGCCCCGCCGTACACGCCGCGTTGACCGTGACCTTCGGCGGCCTCAAACCTGTGCATGCACTGGCCGACTGCGGCCGCGTCCGGTTGGTCGACATCGGTCTGGAGCTCCCCGACACCGATGTGCGCGGTTTCGAGGCCCCCGATGTGGTGGCGCGCTGGCCGGTGCCCGAACCCGACGACGACAAGTACACCCAGGGCGTGACCGGCGTCCTGGCGGGTTCGTCGACCTATCCGGGTGCGGCGGTGCTGTGCACCGGCGCGGCGGTGGCCGCCACCTCCGGCATGGTCCGCTACGCGGGCAGCGCGCACGCCGAGGTGCTCGCGCACTGGCCCGAAGTCATCGCCTCGCCCACCCCCGCTACGGCCGGGCGCGTGGAGTCCTGGGTCGTCGGGCCGGGTCTGGGCACCGAGGACACCGGCGCCGCCGCGCTGTGGTTTGCGTTGGACACCGACCTGCCGGTGATCGTCGACGCCGACGCGCTGACCATCCTGGCCGCGCACCCCGAGCTCGTCAGCTCACGACGCGCGCCCACCGTCCTCACCCCGCACGCCGGTGAATTCGCCCGATTGGCCGGCGCCCCGCCGGGCGAGGACCGTATCGGCGCTACCCGCAAGCTCGCCGACGCGTTCGGTGCGACGGTGCTGCTCAAAGGCAACGTCACCGTCGTCGCCGAACCCGAAGGCCCGGTGTACCTGAGCCCGGCCGGTCAGTCCTGGGCGGCCACCGCCGGATCCGGTGACGTGCTGTCCGGGATGATCGGCGCGCTGCTGGCAGGTGGCCTGCCGGCGGGCGAGGCGGCCGCGGCGGCGGCCTTCGTACATGCCCGCGCGGCGGCGTTGTCGGCCGGCGATCCCGGACCGGGCGACGCCCCCACGTCGGCGTCGCGCATTCTCGGCCACATCCGCACCGCGCTGGCCGGTCTGTAGCCCGCACCAACGAAAGGATTCGCCGTGCCCCATCCTTCAGTTCCTGCGCATTCGGTGAGCCCGGCCTACACCGGCCGGTTGTTCACCGCGCCGGTGCCCGCGTTGCGGATGCCCGACGAGGCGATGGATCCCGAAGCCGCCTATCGCTTCATCCACGACGAGTTGATGCTCGACGGCAGCTCGCGGCTGAATCTGGCCACGTTCGTCACCACCTGGATGGATCCCGAGGCCGGGAAGCTGATGGCCGAGACGTTCGACAAGAACATGATCGACAAGGACGAATATCCTGCCACCGCGGCCATCGAGCAGCGCTGCGTGTGCATGGTCGCCGATTTGTTCCATGCCGAGGGGTTGCGCGACGACGACCCGTCCACCGCGATCGGGGTGTCGACGATCGGCTCGTCTGAGGCGGTGATGCTGGGCGGGCTGGCGCTGAAGTGGCGTTGGCGCCAAAAGGTCGGCGCGGACTGGAAACGCCGCACCCCCAACCTGGTGATGGGCTCCAACGTGCAGGTGGTCTGGGAGAAGTTCTGCCGCTACTTCGATGTCGAGCCCCGCTACCTGCCGATGGAAGAAGGCCGCTACGTCACCACCCCCGAGCAAGTGGTGGAGGCCGTCGACGAGGACACCATCGGCGTGGTGGCCATCCTGGGCACCACCTACACCGGTGAGCTCGAACCGGTCGCGGAGATCTGCGCGGCGCTGGACAAGCTGGCCGCGGGCGGCGGGGTCGACGTTCCGGTGCACGTCGACGCGGCCAGCGGCGGCTTTGTGGTGCCGTTCCTGCATCCGGGCCTGAAATGGGACTTCCGGCTGCCGCGGGTGGTGTCGATCAACGTCAGCGGCCACAAATACGGCCTGACCTATCCGGGCATCGGGTTCGTGGTGTGGCGCAGCCGCGAACACCTGCCCGAGGACCTGGTGTTTCGGGTCAACTACCTGGGCGGCGACATGCCGACCTTCACACTGAACTTCTCCCGGCCGGGCAACCAGGTGGTCGGCCAGTACTACAACTTCCTGCGGCTGGGCCGGGAAGGCTATACCCAAGTGATGCAGTCGCTGTCGCAGACGGCGCGCTGGCTGGGCCAGCAGCTCAAGGCGGGGGAGCATTTCGAGCTGATCTCCGACGGATCGGCCATCCCGGTGGTGGCCGCCCGGCTGCGCGGAGACCGCGGCTACACCGAGTTCGACGTCTCCCACGAACTGCGCACGTTCGGCTGGCAGGTGCCGGCCTACACCATGCCCGACAACGCCACCGACGTCTCGGTGCTGCGCATCGTGGTACGCGAAGGGCTCTCCGCCGATCTGGCGCGGGCATTGCATGACGACACCGCGACCGCGCTGAGCCACCTGGACAAGCTCAAGCCCGGCGGCCACTTCGACGAGCAGCACTTCGCCCACTGAGGGCTCTTTGCGCCGAGCGTGAAGCCACTGCGAGATTTGTGGCGTTTTTTCGCAACAGCTTCACGCTGGGCGAGGCTGGTCGCCCGCTTCTGGGACAATAGCGGGGAGATGACTGCGATTTCCCAGACGAGTGGCCTGATCGCCGAGGCGGTCGTCGACCTCGGTGCCATTGCGCACAATGTGCGGGTCCTGCGTGAACACGCCGGGCCCGCGCAGCTGATGGCCGTCGTCAAGGCCGACGGATACGGGCACGGCGCCACGCCGGTCGCCCGCGCGGCGCTGACCGCAGGCGCTGCCGAACTCGGCGTGGCCACCATCGAGGAAGCGCTCGCATTGCGCGCCGACGGCATCACGGCACCGGTGCTGGCGTGGCTGCATCGCCCCGGCACCGACTTTGCGCCGGCGGTGAGCGCCGACATCCAGATCGCGGTGTCCTCGCTGCGCCAACTCGACGAACTGCTCGACGCCGTGCGCCGCACCGGTCAGACGGCGACGGTGACGGTCAAAGCCGACACCGGGATGAACCGCAACGGTGTCCGCGCCGGCGAATACCCGTCGATGCTGGCCGAACTGTGCCGTGCGATCGCCGACGATGCCATCCGGGTGCGTGGATTGATGTCGCATCTGGCGTGTGCCGACGAGCCCGCGCACCCCGCCAACGACGTACAGGCCCAGCGGTTCGGCGAGATGCTGGCGCAGGCCAAGGACCACGGCGTGCACTTCGAGGTGGCGCATCTGGCGAATTCGCCGGCCGTGTTGACTCGCCCCGATCTGTGCTTCGACATGGTGCGGCCCGGCATTGCGGTCTACGGGCTCAACCCCTTCCCGCAGCGCGATGACCTGGACCTGGTACCGGCGATGGCCGTCAAATGCGTTGTCGCACTGGTTCGCTCGGTACGCGCCGGTGAAGGTGTGTCCTATGGGCATACCTGGATCGCCGAGCGTGACACGAATCTGGCGTTGCTGCCACTGGGCTACGCCGATGGGGTGTTCCGCTCGCTGAGCGGTCGCCTCGACGTGCTGATCAACGGCAGACGTCGCCGTAGCGTGGGGCGGGTTTGCATGGACCAGTTCGTGGTCGATCTGGGCCCGGGTACGCCAGACGTCGCTGAGGGCGATGAGGCGATCCTGTTCGGGCCGGGCACCCACGGTGAGCCCACCGCGCAGGACTGGGCTGACCTATTGGGCAGCATCCACTACGAAGTGGTAACGAGCCCTCGGGGTCGTGTTACCCGGACGTACCTCGAGGCCGAAAGTCGTTGAGCGGCGACGACCTTGACGGCGCGCACCCGGCCCGAGTGGGACTTGCCCGCTGGCTGGCCGGTGCGGCCGGTGTGGGCGCGGTGGGCACGATAGCCGGAGTGACGGTCGCTCGGCAGGTGACTCGGCGCGCCATCGCCGACGACCCATACGGCAACGAGAATTTCGAGGCGCTCGACGGCGACCGCAGCTATGTGGTGACGACGCCCGATGGGGTGCCGCTGGCGGTGCGTGAGGTGGGGCCCGTCGACGCACCGCTGACCGTGGTGTTCATCCACGGATTCTGTCTTCGAATGGGCGCCTTCTACTTTCAGCGCAAGCGGTTGTGCGAGGAGTGGGGCCCGCGGGTTCGAATGATCTTCTACGACCAGCGGGGGCACGGTCGCTCGGGCGAAGCGCCACCGGAAACCTACACGGTGTCGCAATTGGGCATGGATTTGGAGACCGTGCTGCAGGTGATTGCGCCGCGGGGCCCGATTGTGATGGTCGGCCATTCGATGGGCGGTATGACGGTGTTGTCGCATGCCAGGCAGTACCCGCACCACTACGGCAGCCGGATCGTCGGCGCGGCGTTGATTTCGTCTGCAGCCGAGGGTGTTTCGAAATCGCCGTTGGGCGAGATCCTGGAGAACCCGGCGCTGAACGCCATTCGGTTAGCTGCCCGATCCGCGCCGAAGCTGGTACACCGTGGCCGCAATGCGGCGCGTTCGCTGATCGGCCCGATTCTGCGGGCAGCATCCTATGGTGATTTCGACGTCAGCCCCAGCGTGGTGGCCTTTTCGCAGAAGATGATGCACGGCACGCCCATCCCGACAATGGTGGAGTTCCTGCACGCCCTGGAGGTGCACGACGAAACCGCCGCGCTGCCCACCCTGGGGAAGATTCCGACCCTGATCGTCTGCGGTGATCACGACCTGCTCACCCCCGACGAATATTCGCGGCGGATGGCCGACGCGCTGCCCAACTCAGAGCTGATCATCATGTCCCGGGCCGGTCATTTGGTGCTGCTGGGCAAGCCGGACCGGATCAACGACGCCTTGGTGCGGCTGGTCAGGAGGGCCACCCCGGGCCGGCTGGCGGCGCTGAGCCGGCGGTGGCGCGAACGGTCGTGGCGGCGTGGCTGAACTCGGGGCAGGTACGGCGACCCTGGCGCAGGTCGAAGACACCATCGCGCTGGGGTCGCGGCTGGGCGCCCAGCTGCGCACCGGAGACGTGGTGGTGCTCTCCGGCCCGCTTGGCGCCGGAAAGACCTTGCTTGCCAAGGGAATTGCCGAGGCACTGGATGTCGACGGGCCGGTCACGTCGCCGACATTCGTGCTGGCACGGGTGCACCCGCCGAGGCGCGCCGGCGCGCCGGCGATGATCCACGTCGACGTCTACCGGCTGCTGGATCACCACGGGGCCGATCTGCTCGGCGAGCTCGATTCGCTGGACCTGGACACCGATCTCGACGACGCCGTCGTCGTCGTGGAGTGGGGCGAGGGCCTGGCCGAACGACTTTCCGAGCGCCACCTCGACATTCGCCTCGAACGGATCACCAACTCCGACGTGCGCACCGCAACCTGGCAGTGGAGCTGCTGATGTCACGCCGCGTCCTGGCCATCGACACCGCCACACCAGCGGTCACGGCGGGAATCGTCACCGACGACCTCGATGTGCTGGCCGAGCGAATCACCGTCGACGCCCGCGCCCACGCCGAACGGCTCACGCCGAATGTGTTGGCCGCGCTCACCGATGCCGGGCTGACGATGGCCGACCTCGATGCCGTGGTGGTCGGTTGCGGGCCTGGCCCGTTCACCGGCTTGCGGGTGGGGATGGCGACCGCGGCCGCCTACGGACACGCGCTGGGCATCCCGGTCTACGGTGTGTGCAGCCTGGACGCCATCGGTGGTCAGACGGCCGGCGAGACGCTGGTCGTCACCGACGCCCGCCGGCGTGAAATCTATTGGGCCCGTTACCGCGACGGTGTTCGGGTCGGCGGGCCGGCCGTCAATGCGCCGGCCGACGTGGACCCCGACGCAGCGCGCGCGGTCGCCGGATCCCCGCAGCACGCGGCGCTGTTTGACCTGCCGCGCTGCGACCCGGCCCACCCGACGCCGGCCGGACTGGTGGCCGCGGCAGACTGGTCGGACGAGCCGGCGCCGCTGGTGCCGATGTACCTGCGCCGGCCGGACGCCAAACCAGCAGCCGAGCGCAACGTGGTGTTCGGTCCGCTCACGCCCGCGGATGCCAACCGGTGCGCCGAGCTGGAGGCGCTGCTGTTTCCCGGCGACGACCCGTGGCCCAAGGCAGCATTCATCCGCGAACTCGCCGCCAAGCACAACCATTACGTCGCCGCGCGCATCGGCGACGTGCTGGTGGGGTATGGCGGCATCTCACGGTTGGGCCGCACGCCGCCGTTCGAGTACGAGGTGCACACCATCGGTGTTGACCCGGCCTACCAGGGCCGCGGCATCGGGCGCCGGCTGCTGGGCGAGCTACTGGACTTCGCCGGCGACGGTGTTGTCCACTTGGAGGTCCGCACCGACAACGCGGCGGCGATCGCGTTGTACCGCAGCGTCGGGTTCACCGATGTCGGGCTCCGCCGACGGTACTACCGGATCAGCGGCGCCGACGCTTACACGATGCGACGGGACCCGGCATGACTGTCATTGTGGCGATCGAAAGCTCCTGCGACGAAACGGGTGTCGGCATCGCCCGACTCGACTCCGACGGCACCGTGACGCTGCTGGCCGACGAGGTGGCATCCAGTGTCGACGAGCACGTCCGGTTCGGCGGCGTGGTGCCCGAGATCGCCTCTCGAGCGCACCTGGAGGCTCTCGGCCCGACGATGCGCCGCGCGCTGACCGCAGCCGGCATCAGCCGGCCAGACGTCGTCGCCGCCACCATCGGGCCCGGGCTAGCCGGCGCGCTGCTGGTGGGAGTGGCTGCGGCCAAAGCTTATTCGGCGGCCTGGAACGTGCCGTTCTACGCGGTGAACCACCTGGGCGGGCATCTGGCCGCCGACGTCTACGAGCACGGGCCGCTGCCGCACAGCGTGGCATTGCTGGTATCCGGCGGACACACGCATCTGTTGCACGTGCGCTCACTGGGCGAGCCGATCGTCGAGTTGGGCGGCACCGTCGACGACGCCGCGGGAGAGGCCTACGACAAGGTGGCCCGGCTGCTGGGGCTCGGTTATCCGGGCGGCAGGGTGCTCGACGAGCTGGCCCGCACCGGTGACCGCGACGCAATCGTGTTCCCTCGCGGCATGACCGGACCGCGCGACGATCCGCACGCGTTCAGCTTCTCCGGTCTCAAGACCGCCGTCGCCCGGTATGTGGAAAGCCATCCCGACGCCTCGACCGCCGACATCGCGGCCGGCTTCCAGGAGGCGGTCGCCGACGTCCTGACGATGAAGGCCGTGCGTGCCGCCACTGAGCTCGGGGTCTCGACGCTGCTGATCGCCGGGGGAGTGGCAGCCAACTCGCGGCTGCGGGAGCTGGTCGAAGAACGTTGTGCCGCAGCCGGATTGACGCTGCGGATCCCGCGGCCGCGGCTGTGCACCGACAATGGCGCGATGATCGCTTCGTTTGCGGCGCACCTGGTGTCGGCCGGCGCGCCGCCGTCGCCGCTGGACGTGGCCAGCGATCCCGGCCTGCCGGTCGTGAAAGGCCAAGTGCGCTAGTTGCCGGTTTGTTGGGTGACGATGAGCAGGTTGTCGCTGGTTGACCAGGCTTGGGCGAACGTGGCCATCGGGATCTGCTCGTCGCGGCCAGTGGGGATGCCACTGTCGTTGAGGTGCACGGTGTCGTCGCGGGTGTCGACGCCGGTGACCACGACGGCGTGGTCGGGGTCGGTCCGCTGGCCCTGGCCCGGCGGGTAGTTCCAGATGGTCTCGGCGTTGAGCCCGGCGATCACCTTGTGGCCGCCGGCCAGGTCCTGCTCCAGCGCCTCCATGGTGTTGCCGGTGGTCGGGTCCGATTGGATGCCGTAGTGCTGGAGCAGCACCACCATGTCTTGCGGAGAGGTGCCGTCGAATTCATAGATGGAGCCGTGGTGGGATTCGCTCTTGGTGAACAGGCCGCGTAGCTCGATGCCGATCTGGCTGGGTTCGTGACCGGTGAGCTGCCCGACCACGTCGGCGACGGCCATCAGCCCGCAGTCTTCCTGATGCTGATAGCGCCAGTACGGGGCGGCGGCTTCGGGATTGCCATACATTTGGCCGTTCGGGTCGGCGTGGGTGACCCCGGCCCCGCCGAGGGCGGCCGTAATGATCATCGCGGCCACACCGGCGCTGCGGGCGGCGGACAGGGGCAAAGCACCGGGGGGACCTTGAGTGCTAGCACTCGCGTGTATAGAGTGCTAGGTGGCAATCGGGCAATCCCTGTGTCGGCACCCGCGACGACGACGCTAGGGCGCGGCCGAAAGCCGAACACCTGGTAATTCGAAGGGTTCGGGGAGCAGCCCCGGGCTCACACACTGATCAAGTGGAGGGCTCCAATCGTGGCGAGCGTGAACATCAAGCCACTCGAGGACAAGATCCTCGTACAGGCCAACGAGGCCGAGACCACGACCGCGTCCGGTCTGGTCATTCCCGACACCGCCAAGGAGAAGCCGCAGGAAGGCACCGTCGTCGCCGTCGGCCCCGGCCGGTGGGACGAGGACGGCGAGAAGCGAATCCCGCTGGACGTGTCCGAGGGTGACACCGTCATCTACAGCAAGTACGGCGGCACCGAGATCAAGTACAACGGCGAGGAGTACCTGATCCTGTCGGCCCGCGACGTGCTGGCCGTCGTCTCCAAGTAGCAACAGGCGTGTTCCGCCCCGGCGATCCCCGCAGTATGCGGGTGATCCCCGGGGCGGTTCGCTCTAACCGGGACAGGAAAGACTTATGAGCAAGCAGATTGAGTTCAACGAAACCGCGCGCCGCGCCCTGGAAACCGGGGTGGACAAGCTCGCCGACGCGGTGCGAGTCACCCTCGGCCCGCGTGGCCGGCATGTGGTGCTGGCCAAAGCTTTTGGCGGGCCTGCGGTCACTAACGACGGCGTCACCGTGGCCCGGGAGATCGACCTGGAAGACCCCTTCGAGAACCTCGGCGCCCAGCTGGTGAAGTCGGTGGCCACCAAGACCAACGACGTCGCCGGTGACGGCACCACCACCGCCACCGTGCTGGCCCAGGCGCTGATCAAGGCCGGTCTGCGCAACGTAGCCGCCGGCGCCAACCCGATCGCGTTGGGGGCGGGCATCAGCAAGGCCGCCGACGCGGTCTCGGAGGCGCTGCTGGCAGCGGCCACCCCGGTGTCCGGCACGACCGGCATCGCGCAGGTCGCCACGGTGTCGTCGCGCGACGAACAGATCGGCGAGCTCGTCGGCGAGGCGATGACCAAGGTCGGTCACGACGGCGTGGTCAGCGTCGAGGAGTCGTCGACGCTGTCCACCGAGCTGGAGTTCACCGAGGGTGTCGGCTTCGACAAGGGCTTCCTGTCGGCGTACTTCGTCACCGACTTCGATGCGCAACAGGCCGTGCTCGACGACGCCCTGATCCTGTTGCATCGCGACAAGATCAGCTCGTTGCCCGACCTGCTGCCGTTGCTGGAGAAGGTGGCCGAAGCGGGCAAGCCGCTGCTGGTGATCGCCGAGGACGTCGAAGGTGAGGCGCTTTCGACACTGGTGGTCAACGCGATCCGCAAGACACTGAAGGCCGTCGCGGTCAAGGCGCCGTTCTTCGGGGATCGCCGCAAGGCCTTCCTGGAGGATTTGGCGGTGGTGACCGGTGGCCAGGTGGTCAACCCCGACGTTGGCCTGGTGCTGCGGGAGGCGGGCCTGGACGTGCTGGGCTCGGCGCGACGCGTGGTGGTCAGCAAGGACGACACCGTCATCGTCGAGGGCGGCGGCGGCCAAGACGCCATTGCTGACCGGGCCAAGCAGTTGCGTGCGGAGATCGAGACGACCGACTCCGACTGGGACCGCGAAAAGCTCGAAGAGCGGCTGGCCAAGCTGTCCGGTGGGGTGGCCGTCATCAAAGTCGGTGCCGCCACCGAGACCGCGCTCAAGGAGCGCAAGGAAAGCGTCGAGGACGCTGTCGCCGCCGCCAAGGCCGCGGTCGAAGAGGGCATTGTCACTGGCGGTGGATCCGCTTTGTTGCAGGCCCGCACGGCGTTGACCGATCTGCGCGGGTCGCTGTCCGGTGACGAGATCCTCGGGGTCGACGTGTTCTCCGATGCGCTCAGTGCGCCGCTGTACTGGATTGCCGTCAACGCCGGGCTGGACGGCTCGGTGGCGGTCCACAAGGTCAACGAACTGCCGGCTGGGCATGGTCTGAATGCGGCCACGCTCGACTACGGCGACTTGGCCGCGGCCGGCGTTATCGACCCGGTCAAGGTGACCCGCTCCGCAGTGCTCAACGCGGCGTCGGTTGCCCGGATGGTGCTGACCACCGAGACGGCGGTGGTCGACAAGCCGGCAGAGCCTGAGGACGACGGCCACGGTCACGGTCACCATCACCACTAGGTAGTGCCGAAGAAACACCCCCGGTTCATCGCCGGGGGTGTTTCGTTATCGGCATGGATCGCATCTGGCAATCGACGTGGGATCGGTACAAGTCCAGGTATTCGTGGGCATGCTGGGCACTCATGCTCACCCTGGCACTCCCGGTCTATCTCGCCTGGTCGTTGGGCATCGTCGCTTTCGAGAGATCTGATCACTACACCGAGGCGGCCGCAGTGACCGTAATCGCCGTGCTCGCGTACCTGTATGTGGTGGCAGTTCCCGGCGGAAGGTACCCCCGCCTCATTGAGCGGTGGGCGGCCGGCGACGACGTTGATCGAGAGAGCGCACTGCGCGCCAGCTATAGCTATGGCCGGCAGTTGCTTGCGAGAGGGGTGGTCGTCACCTTTTTTTGGATCGCGGCGCTGTTCGTTGTTATCGGGATGATTGCCGGAGCGAGCGGGTCACGGCTCATCCAGTACGCGTTTCTGGGCGCCATTGCCGGAACTACCGGCCAGCTGATCACTGTGCATGGCCTCGTCGAAGCAATCTTGCGGCCCGTCAGGGCTGCGCTTGCCTCGGATACGGAGATCGGCGATTCCCTGCCCCGCTCTCGCCCGGCATTCGCCACGTGGACCAACGTGGCCATGCTTGCCGTGGGATTCGCGTTTGCTGTTGCGGGCGCGATTCTGGGAGCCGTGTTAGACGTGACCAGGAACGGCCCTGCCCTCGCCATGTTGATCGGTGGTGTACTGGTGCTCGTTATCGGGCCGTCGCTCTGGGCCGCGTACTCGCCACTCCTGCAACCCATTCGCGATCTCGCCGCAGGAACCGAACGTGTTGCGGCGGGTGATTTCAGCCGACGCCTGCCGGTGGTTCAGGACGACGACCTGGGCGCGCTGGCGGCATCGTTCAACCGCATGCAGGCCGGTTTGGCTGAGCGACAACGACTTCAGGGCGCGTTCGGCACCTACGTCGATCCGGCGTTGGCGGCGCGGCTGCTTCAGCAGGGCGACGACGTGTTCACCGGCGAGCGCCGCGAGGTGACGGTGATGTTCGTCGACATCCGCGACTTCACCCCGTTCGCGGAGACCAACACCGCCGAGGACACCGTCGCCCGCCTCAACGCCCTGTTCGAAATCGTGGTGCCTGCCGTCGTCGACGCCGGCGGACACGTCAACAAGTTCCTCGGCGACGGCGCACTGGCCGTCTTCGGCGCCCCCAACGATCTCGCCGATCACGCCGACGCTGCGGTGGCCGCGGCGGTGCTGATTCAGCGCCTCGTGGCCGAGCGATTCGGCGATGAGCTTCACATCGGCATCGGCATCAACACCGGAAAGGTGATTGCCGGAACCATTGGTGGCGCAGCCAAACTGGAGTTCACGCTGATCGGCGACACCGTCAACGTCGCGGCGCGCGTCGAGCAGCTCACGAAGGCCACCGGGGACGCAATCCTGCTCACCCACCAGACCGTCGATGCCCTGGTTTCTCGACCTCCCACCCTTGCCCAACGCGGGGCTCACGCGCTGAAGGGCAAGTCAGTTCCCACAGAAGTTTTCGGGCTCGACCCAACGGCCACGCATTCACATCGCCTCGGCTGAGTGCCGAACACTTGTCTACTTGCCCCTGGATGGCACCCAGTCAGCTGGCGGGGATGCCAACGCCCACAACAGGCTTTCGCTCAGTGTGTCAGGTACCGGGCGGAAGGCTGGGGGGAGTCGTCGCGGTCGTTGTCGGTGAGGACGTGACGGTTGGGGCGCTGGTCACCGTGACGGTGCTGGTGCTCGTGGACGGCGGAGGGGCGGCCGTCGTGGTGGTGACCGTCGTTGTCGCCATGCTGGACGAGGTCGCCGTCGTTCCCGCCGAAATCACACCGCAGGCCACCCGCTTGCCCGAATCACCAGGAGGACTACTGCCCAAGGTATCCGGGTCCTGGTGAATGATCAGCGCGGTACCCGAGCCATTCTTCAGCTCCGCGGCAGTGAACGCGCTCGTTGTCGTGACGAGCTTCGCCGCGCCGTCCGGGCGCACCTGCAAGGCAGTCAGTTCGCCGCTAGCCGGATACCCGCTGTGATCCGGCGCCTGAAAGACCTCCCCCGCCGAGTTGAAGTCGGCCTCGCATTTGCCCACCGAGTGGATTTGCAGCCCATGGAAACCGGGCGCCAGTACCTGGTTGGGACCGGCTTCCACGGTCACCGTCGCATAGCCATTGGCGAACTCGAGGGTGGCGTTGGCGACCACAGTCTCGTCGGCGCTCTTCAGCTGCGTAGTCATCTTCTCCGCGCCGGGCGGAGTGACGGTGAGTGGTGACGTATTGGGCTGGCTGATGTTCTGCTTCGTGCATGCACCTAACGGAGCGATGCTCGCGGTGAGCACCGCGACGGCTACGGCTGCGGCCTTTTTCATGCGCGGGGCCTACCCCGATTGGCCGATGTAGAAACGGGAGCGACGTGGACTACGGAATTACAACCGCGTCGGCCGCTGTTGCACTTCGGCATGACTATTCGACTCGGATTGCAGATTCCCAACTTTTCCTATGGCACGTCAGTCGCCGAACTGTTTCCCGCTGTCACGGCCCAGGCACAGGAGGCAGAGGCCGCCGGATTCGACACCGTCCTGCTGATGGACCACTTCTATCAATTGCCGGGACTGGGCGAACCCGACGAACCCATGCTGGAGGCCTACACCGCGCTGGGCGCTTTGGCCACGGCAACCGAGCGGGTCAACCTGTCAACCTTGGTGACCGGCAACACCTATCGCAACCCGACGTTGCTCGCCAAGACAATAACGACGCTGGACGTTGTCAGCGCGGGGCGTGCCATCTTGGGTCTCGGCGCGGGCTGGTTCGAGCTGGAGCATCGACAGCTGGGCTTCGAGTTCGACACGTTCACGGAGCGTTTCGAAAAACTCGAGGAGGCGTTGCAGATCATCGTTCCGATGTTGCACGGCGAGCGGCCGAGCTTCTCCGGGAAGTGGTATCACACCGAGAACGCGATAAACGAGCCCCGCTATCGAGACCATATTCCGGTCATGCTCGGCGGCGGCGGTGAGAAGAAGACGTTCCGGCTGGCCGCCCGCTACGCCGACCATCTCAACATCATTGCCGGCATCTCCGAGCTGCCCGCCAAGCTGGCGGCCCTCCGGCAACGCTGCGCCGAAATAGACCGGGATCCAAAGACTTTGGAAACCAGCTGCCTGCTGACGGTGGTGCTCGACGGTTACGATGCACCCCGCGATATCGGCGAGGCGCGCAGTGGCCGGGCGGTCACCGGCACGCCCGATCAAGTAGCCGACGAGATCAAACGGCGGGTGCTTGACCCCGGCATAGATGGCGTGATCATCAATCTTCCGACACACCGTCACACACCCGGTGTCATCACCAAGATGGGCGAGACACTCAGGCCGCTGGTCGACGCATAATGGCGCGGCCAACCGGGCAGCTCGACGAATAGCCGCAGCTCAGTGGCGTTTACGTTTAATCTCGCACCATGGACCGCTTCTGCCAGTGGGCATGGGATCGCTACGGAGCGAGGTACTCATGGGTGTCCTTCGCGGTCGCGATCGTGGTACCGGTGCCGATCTACCTCACTTTGTCGTTCGCCATCGTGGCTTTCGAGAACTCCAGTCGCTACCTCGCAGCGTCCGCCGCCACCGGCGTCACCATGCTGGTGCTCGCCTACGGGCTGGTGTTGCCTGGTCGTGGCGCATGGCGGGTCATCCAGCGATGGGCTGCGGGTGACGAGGTCGATGCAGCGACGGCACTGGAGGCCACCTACGCCTGGTCCCGCCGTGCCGTTGTCCGAGGGCTGGCGGTCATCTCGGTGTGCGCGACCCTGTTGTCGGTCCTCGTCGGAAGCCTGGCCGGCGCACACGGACTGCGACTGCTCCAGTATGCGGTCGTGGGTGCCGCTCTCGGGGCCGGCTCCCATCTGGTCGGGGTGCACAGTGTGCCGGAAACGCCGATGCGGCCGGTACGGGCCGCCCTTAGCGGTGACAGCGGCATCGGCGACGCGTTGCCTCGCTCTCGCCCTACCTTCGCGACGTGGTCGAACGTATCCGCAGTCGCGGTCGCATTCGGGTTCTCCATCGCGGGTGCGATGCTGGCGGCTGTCTTCGACCGAGCCAGCCAGGACCCGGTGCTGTGGGTCGTGATCGGCTGCGCGTTGACGCTCGGCTTGGGGGTGCCGATAACGATCGGCGGTGTCTTCGTGCCGTCGTTGCAGCCGATTCGCGACCTTGCCGAGGCCACGAAACGCGTCGCGGCCGGTGACTACAGCCGCCGTTTGCCAGTGGTCCAGGACAGCGACCTGGGCGCGCTTGCAGCATCGTTCAACCGCATGCAGGCCGGCCTCGCCGAGCGACAGCGACTCCAGGGCGCGTTCGGCACCTACGTCGATCCGGCGTTGGCGGCGCGGTTGCTTCAGCAGGGCGACGACGTCTTCACCGGTGAGCGCCGCGAGGTGACCGTGATGTTCGTCGACATCCGCGACTTCACCCCGTTCGCCGAGACGAACACCGCCGAGGACACCGTCGCCCGCCTCAACGCCTTGTTCGAGATCGTGGTGCCCGCCGTCGTCGACGCCGGCGGACACGTCAACAAGTTCCTCGGCGACGGCGCGCTGGCCGTCTTCGGCGCCCCGAATGACCTCGCCGATCATGCCGGCGCAGCGCTGAGCGCCGCTGTACTGATTCAGCGCCTCGTCGCCGCGCGCTTCGACGGCGCGCTTCGCATCGGCATCGGCATCAACACCGGAAAAGTGATCGCCGGAACCATCGGTGCCGTTGGCAAGCTCGAGTTCACCCTGATCGGCGACACCGTCAACGTCGCTGCCCGCGTCGAGCAGCTCACCAAGGCCACCGGTGACGCGATTCTGCTCACCCAGCAGTCAGTCGACGCCCTGGTTCCCCGGCCACTCGGACTGATCGACAGGGGATCTCACGCCCTGAAGGGAAAGTCAACAGCCGTGCAGGTTTTCGGGTTGGACCGTGATCCGGTCAACTCTTAGGCCGTGCGGCGAATCCCGCGGGAGCGGCCCAGGCCGCGCTTGAGCAACAGATCGCGTTCGGTCTCCGACAGACCGCCCCAGATGCCGTACGGTTCGCCGACCTCCAGTGCGTGGGTGCGGCACTGCTCGATCACCGGGCAGCTTCGGCACATCTCCTTGGCGCGGCGTTCGCGTTGCAGACGGGCGCGGCCGCGCTCACCGTCGGGATGGAAGAACACCGACGAATCCACCCCTCGGCAAGCGCCTTGCAGTTGCCAATCCCAGATATCGGCGTTGGGTCCCGGTAGTTGCTCTGGCTGTGGCATGGAAACTCCTCTCCGCGTGCGCATGTGGAGACCAGTTTTCGAACAGGCAGGTCGCCAGCTGATTCGAGCAACGTCGCCGATGACTACTCGTTGACATTAAGGTATGGGTACCGCGGAAATTCCGTCAATCTCGGCCTCTGTGACCGAATATCCAACTGTGCCTTGAGAATTTACTTCGCGTTCATCGTCGCGATGCAATTGTTGGGGGCACCAGGTGCTACCGCGACAGTGCTCTATGCCGGGATTTGCCTGTTCATGCCTCGACGGCATGGGAACCCCGATAATTATTATCGGCGCTGGGTTAATGTCGCCGTAACAAAGAAACCACGAACTTTTAACTAATGCTCACAGTGATCGATACTCATTGCGCTTCGAAGATCGAGGCAATACTGGCCGCCGCGGCGTTCGGAGATCAGCCCGGACACTGGCCGCTGCCGGCCGCGGACACACCGCAGCAGCTGTGGCTGCGCGCGGTCGCAGCGGGCGGGCAGGGCCGCTACGGCAGCGCGCGTACCGATTTGGCGACGCTTATCCGCGCCGCGCCGAGCGGCCGGTTGGCCTCGCTGGCGCACAGTACGCAGGCATCGTTTCTGCGTCAGCTCGGGTGGCACACCCTTGCCCGCGGCTGGGACGGGCGCGCGCTGGCGCTGGCCGGCAGCGATCCGGAAGCGGGCGCCGACGCGTTGATCGGGCTGGCCGCCGACGCGCTGGGTGTCGGTCGCTTCGCGGCGTCGGCGGCGTTGCTGAGCCGCGCGGAGCCGTTGACGGAGCCAGCCGGCCACCGGTTGGCGGTGCGCCGCGCGTGGGTCACTGCCGAGCTGGCGATGGCGACCGGCGACGGCCAGCGCGCCGTCCGGCACGCCGAAGTCGCGGTCAAGCGGGCGGCGGCCGCCGAATCGGCGCGACACCGGGCCAAAAGCGACGTGGTGCTGGCCGCGGCGCTGTGCAGCGCCGGCGACCTGGATCGGGCCAGAGCAGTCGGTGAGGCGGCGCTGGAAGACACCGGCCGGTTGGGTCTGGTGCCGTTGCGCTGGGCCGTGGCCTGTCTGCTGGTCGACCTCGGCAGCGCCGCGCACACAAGCCAAGCACTGCGCGAGATGCGCGACACGTCGGCCGAACAAGTGCGCCACGCCGGAGGCGCCTGGAGCGCACGCTAACCGGGAAACGGCGTATCGGACCTTATGGTTTTAGCTGGGTCGCCGTGCCGGGCTGTGTTCGGTTCGTAACGTTGGAGATATCGCCGTCGATGACAGTGCAGGAAGAACGTCTCGACGCTGTTGTCGCTGACGCCGTGGCAGGTGATCGGGACGCACTTCGAGAAGTGCTGGAAACGATCCGCCCGATCGTCATTCGATACTGCCGCGCACGCCTCGGCACGGTCGAGCGGGGCGGCCTTTCGGCCGATGACGTCGCGCAGGAGGTGTGCTTGGCCGCCATCACGGCGCTGCCGCGCTACCGAGACCGCGGGCGTCCCTTCCTGGCTTTCGTGTACGGCATCGCCGCACACAAGGTGGCTGACACGTACCGCGCCGCCGGCCGCGACCTGTCCTACCCCGCCGAGTCGCTTCCCGAGCGACGCTCAATCGACGCGGGGCCCGAGCAGCTGGCCGTCGAAGCCGATTCGGTGAGCCGGATGAAGGAATTGCTCGAGATCCTGCCCGACAAGCAGCGCGAGATCCTGATTCTGCGGGTCGTGGTCGGGCTGAGCGCCGAAGAGACCGCCACCGCCGTCGGCAGCAGCGCGGGAGCGGTCCGAGTGGCACAACACCGTGCGCTGACCCGGTTGAAGACCGAAATTGTTGCAGCGGGACGTGACTATGTCTGAATACGGCCGCACCCCGTTTGACCAGCCCGACCTGGCCGCGCTGGCGCACACCGATCGGCTGCTCGACGCACTGGCGACACGTCAGCCCGTTGATTTCCCCGAGTTCGAGGAACCCGGCGACGACATGCTGGCCGCGCTGCTGGCGGACTGGCGGGACGACTTGAGGTGGCCGCCGGCAAGCGCCTTGGTCAGCGACGCCGAGGCCATCGCGGCGCTGGAACGCGGGCTGGCCGATCAGCCCCCCAACCGGCGCGGCCTGGCGCTGGCCGGGTCGGCGGCCGCGGCTGTGCTGGCGCTGGGCGGGTTCGGCGCCCTGGTGGGCAACGCGCAGCCCGGCGACGCGCTCTACGGGATGCACACGATGCTGTTCGGCGAACCGCCATCAGTGCATGACGACCGCGTCGAACTGGCCGCCAAAACCGAGCTGGAACAAGTCCAGCAAATGATCAACCAAGGTCAGTGGAGCCAGGCGCAGGACAAGCTCGCCGCAGTCAACGACAGCGTGCAAACCGTCAACGACACTAGCCGCAAACAGCAGCTGGTCGACCAGATGACTCAGTTGAACGCCAAGGTCGCCACTCACGACCCCAACGCGACCGTCGCGCCCAGCGCGCTGCCCGACCCCGGTGTGCCACCGGCGACGACCACGACGATCCCGGTGAGCGCCTCGGCATCCAGCTCCGAACCCCCGACATCGGTCGCGTCCTCTGCCGCGGCTTCGACCACGACCGCCCCGGCCCCGACGACCACAGCAAGCCCGGTGCCGGCCCCGACGCCGACGTCGGCTCCGACCACCGCGGCCTCGCAAACGCCGCCCAGTCCGTCCACCGCGGCAGCGCGGACTTCGGCTGCAGCGCCCAGCCCGTCGACCGCAGCGCCGAGTCCGTCGTCCTCGGCACCGCCGACCGCCAACGCGACCACGCCGACAACGTCAGCGCCGGCGCCCGCTCAGTCGCCCTCGCAGGTGGTCAGTGTGACCCAAACCACGGAAGCGCCGTCGACAGTGGCGAAAAGCACCAGCCAACAACCCATTCCGGGAAGTGGCGGAAAAAACGGCGGACCAGGTGAGGGTTAGGTTTCCGTCGTCGCCTCGTTGAGCGATGCATCGGCGTACCCGCGGCAGTAATCCCAGGTCACGTAGGCGTCTGGTTCCGGGTCGTAGGCCGGCTCATGGGGACGGACGGTCCCGTCGACGAGCAACTGCAACAGGTTGGCGCGCAACATGTCCCAGTCGTGGTAGTGGTCCTGCTGACATTCGTCGCAGCACACCACCAGACCGCGAATACCCTTGTGCGCCAACAGTGCCTCATATACCGCGAGGTCGGCCAAGTCGGCTTCGACCGCCATCCGCTCCTGGGCATCCAGTGGCTGACCCGGCTCGACGGCATCCAGCGCCGCCGACGGATCGCATGGGTCATCGGCAAAGGGGTCGGGCGGCAAACCCGGTGGGAGGTAGTCGCGCACGTCTCCACATTACGCAGCCGGGTTGGGATCGCGCCAGCGGTCTGGTCGCCGCCGAACGGCCGCGCCGTGGTCCGCGAGCCACAGTCCAGTGTGAAGCGGCGAGCCGATAGGATGGAATCTTCACTCCGCCTGCGTATGGAGGCCTCATCGATGTCCGGTCTTGACGGCAGCGCCGACCTGATTGTCAGCCCGTCCGCCCGCGTCGGTGGCATGCCTGACGATGCGGTGCCCACCGGCGGGGACGACCCGCACAAGGTCGCGATGCTAGGGCTGACTTTCGACGACGTTCTGCTGCTGCCCGCCGCCTCCGACGTGGTGCCCGCCACCGCGGATACTTCCAGCCAGCTCACCAAGAAAATCCGGCTCAAGGTGCCGTTGGTCAGCTCGGCGATGGACACCGTCACCGAGGCGCGGATGGCGATCGCGATGGCCCGCGCCGGCGGCATGGGGGTGCTGCACCGCAACCTGCCCGCCGCCGAACAAGCCGGGCAAGTCGAGACCGTGAAGCGGTCGGAGGCGGGCATGGTCACCGATCCGGTCACCTGCCGGCCGGACAACACGCTGGCCGAGGTCGACGCGATGTGCGCCCGGTTCCGTATCTCGGGACTGCCGGTGGTCGACGATGCCGGCGCGCTGGTGGGCATCATCACCAATCGCGACATGCGCTTTGAGGTCGACCAATCCAAGCCGGTCGCCGAGGTGATGACCAAAGCCCCGCTGATCACCGCCCAAGAAGGTGTCACCGCCGACGCGGCGCTGGGCCTGCTGCGCCGGCACAAAATCGAGAAGCTGCCGATCGTCGACGGCCGCGGCCGGCTGACCGGGCTGATCACCGTCAAGGATTTCGTCAAGACCGAACAACACCCGCTGGCAACCAAGGACAGCGACGGCCGGTTGCTGGTTGGTGCGGCCGTCGGGGTCGGCGACGACGCCTGGACACGTGCCATGACCTTGGTCGACGCTGGCGCCGACGTGCTGATCGTCGACACCGCGCACGCCCACAACCGGCTGGTGCTCGACATGGTCGGCAAACTCAAGGCCGAAGTCGGCGAGCGGGTCGAGGTGGTCGGCGGCAACGTCGCCACCCGCTCGGCGGCCGCAGCGCTGGTCGAGGCCGGCGCCGACGCGGTCAAAGTCGGTGTTGGCCCGGGCTCGATCTGCACCACCCGGGTGGTGGCCGGAGTCGGGGCGCCGCAAATCACCGCGATCCTGGAGGCCGTCGCGGTGTGCGGGCCCGCAGGCGTGCCGGTGATCGCCGACGGCGGGCTGCAGTACTCCGGTGACATCGCCAAGGCGCTGGCCGCCGGCGCGTCGACGGCCATGCTGGGCTCGCTGCTGGCCGGGACCGCCGAGTCGCCCGGCGAGCTGATCTTCGTCAACGGCAAGCAGTACAAGAGCTACCGCGGCATGGGGTCGCTGGGCGCCATGCAGGGGCGGGCCGAGGGCAAGTCGTACTCCAAGGACCGCTATTTCCAGGACGACGTGCTCTCCGAGGACAAGCTGGTGCCCGAGGGCATCGAGGGCCGGGTGCCGTTCCGCGGCCCGCTGTCGACGGTGATCCACCAGCTCACCGGCGGGCTGCGTGCGGCGATGGGATACACCGGGGCCACCACGATCGAGGCCCTGCAGCACGCGCAGTTCGTCCGGATCACCGCGGCGGGCCTGAAGGAAAGCCACCCGCACGACATCACGATGACTGTCGAAGCGCCCAACTACTACGTGCGGTGAATGGGTCGTTCATGCGTGACATGGTCGAGATCGGCATGGGCCGCACAGCCCGTCGTACCTACGAACTCGACGACATCAACATCGTGCCGTCCCGGCGCACCCGCTCTTCGCAGGACGTGTCGACGGCCTGGCAGCTCGACGCGTACCGGTTCGAGATCCCCGTCATCGCCCACCCGACCGATGCCCTGGTGTCGCCGGAATTCGCGATCGAGCTGGGCCGGCTCGGCGGATTGGGAGTGCTCAACGGCGAAGGGCTGATCGGCCGGCACGCCGACGTGGCCGCCAAGATCGACCAGGTCGTCGAAGCCGCGGCGAAAGAACCCGAACCGTCGGCGGCGATTCGGCTGCTGCAGCAATTCCACGCCGCGCCGCTGGACCCCGAGCTGCTGGGCGCCGCGGTGGCCCGCATTCGCGAGGCCAGCGTGACCACCGCGGTGCGGGTGAGCCCGCAGAACGCGCAGGCGCTGACCCCGGCGCTGGTGGCCGCCGGCATCGACCTGCTGGTCATCCAGGGCACGATCATCTCCGCCGAACGCGTCGCGAGCGACGGCGAGCCGCTCAACCTCAAGACGTTCATCTCCGAGCTGGACGTGCCGGTGGTGGCCGGCGGGGTGCTCGACCATCGCACCGCGCTGCACCTGATGCGCACCGGGGCCGCCGGCGTCATCGTCGGCTACGGCTCGACGCGGGGCGTGACCACCAGCGACGAGGTGCTGGGGATCAGCGTCCCGATGGCCACCGCGATCGCCGACGCCGCCGCGGCTCGCCGCGAATACCTCGACGAGACAGGCGGCCGCTATGTGCATGTGCTGGCCGACGGGGACATCCACACCTCTGGCGAGCTGGCGAAGGCGATCGCCTGCGGCGCCGATGCGGTGGTGCTGGGCACGCCGTTGGCCGAGGCCGCCGAGGCGCTCGGCGACGGGTGGTTCTGGCCGGTCGCCGCGGCGCACCCGTCGCTGCCGCGCGGCGCGCTGCTGCAGGTCGCCATCGGTGAACGGCCGCCGCTGCGGCAGGTGCTCAGCGGCCCGTCTGACGATCCGTTCGGCTCGCTGAACCTCGTCGGTGGTTTGCGCCGTTCGATGGCCAAGGCCGGGTACTGCGACCTCAAGGAATTCCAGAAGGTCGGCCTGACCGTCGGGTCCTGACTTCCGCCGCGAACAGACAGAGAATCGTGTTACCCCGCCGGCTTTTATGCGATTCTGCGTCTGCTCGCCGTAGGCTGGCCGGGTGGAACCGGATTACGACGTTCTCATAATCGGTTCGGGGTTCGGCGGCAGCGTCACCGCGCTGCGATTGACCGAAAAGGGCTACCGGGTCGGCGTGCTGGAGGCGGGTCGCCGCTTCGCCGACGAGGATTTCGCCAAGACCTCGTGGAACCTGCGCAAATTCCTGTGGGCGCCGAAGCTGGGCTGCTACGGCATCCAGCGCATCCACCTGCTGAACAACGTGATGGTGCTGGCCGGCGCCGGCGTCGGGGGCGGATCGCTGAACTACGCCAACACCTTGTACGTGCCGCCGGAGCCGTTCTTCGCCGACCCGCAGTGGAGACACATCACCGACTGGCGTTCTGAGCTGATGCCGCATTACGACCAGGCGCAGCGGATGCTGGGGGTGGTCAAGAACCCGACGTTCACCGATGCCGACCGCATCGTCAAAGAGGTCGCCGACGAGATGGGCGTGGGTGACACGTTTGTGCCCACCCCGGTCGGGGTGTTCTTCGGCCCAGACGGGCAAAAAGTGCCGGGCAAGACGGTGCCCGACCCGTACTTCGGCGGGGCGGGCCCGGCCCGCGCGGGTTGCCTCGAAGTCGGGGAATGCATGACCGGCTGCCGCCACAACGCCAAGAACACACTGGTCAAAAACTATCTGTATCTCGCGGAATCCGCTGGCGCGCAAGTGCATCCGATGACAACCGTGACCGGCTTCGACCAGCGGGCCGACGGTCTGTGGCAGGTCCATACGGCCCGCACCGGCCGCTGGTTGCGCAGAGACAAGCGCACCTTCACCGCGGCGCATCTCGTGCTGGCCGCCGGCACGTTCAATACCCAGAAGTTGCTGTTCAAGATGCGCGATACCGGCAAGCTGCCGCGACTGTCCGAGCGGTTGGGGGTGTTGACCCGCACCAACTCCGAGTCGATCGTCGGCGCCGGCCGCCTGCAAGTCAGCTCCGATCTGGATCTGACCCATGGGGTTGCGATCACGTCGTCGATTCACCCGACGTCCGACACCCACGTCGAACCGGTCCGCTACGGCAAGGGCTCCAATGCGATGGGGTTGCTGCAGACGTTGATGACCGATGGCCCCGGCCCGGAAGGCACCGACACCCCGCGGTGGCGACAGTTGCTGGATCAAGCCCGCGAAGACCCGCGCGGCATTCTGCGGCTGCTCAACCCCCGGCGGTGGAGCGAGCGCACGGTGATCGCCTTGGTCATGCAGCACCTGGACAACTCGATCACCACGTTCACCAAGCGCGGGCGGTTCGGCATCCGGCGCTACTCCAGCAAACAGGGGCACGGCGAACCCAATCCGAGTTGGATTCCGGTGGGCAACGAAGTCACTCGGCGCATCGCCGCCAAGATCGACGGGGTGGCCGGCGGAACCTGGGGAGAGCTGTTCAACATCCCGCTGACCGCGCACTTCCTGGGCGGCGCGGTGATCGGCGACAACCCCGAACACGGCGTCATCGACCCGTATCACCGGGTGTACGGCTACCCGACGCTGCTGGTGACCGACGGCGCCGCCATCTCGGCCAACCTGGGTGTCAACCCGTCGCTGTCCATCACCGCGCAAGCCGAGCGGGCCGCGTCGCTGTGGCCGAACAAGGGCGAGAATGATCTACGCCCGCGCCAAGGTGAGCCGTATCGTCGTCTGGACCCGGTCGCCCCGCAGCATCCCGTGGTGCCCGGCGACGCGCCCGGCGCGCTGCGCTGGCTGCCGATCCAGCCGATGAGTTCTGCCGGCTGAGATTGCCTGGCCGCTAACCCGCGACGGCTTCCAGCGGGGCACCGCTGATCACCCGGCTCCGCTGCCCCAGCACGTCGACAGGAACATCACCCATCAACGTGACCCGGTGCATCAGCCGGTGCTGGCCGTCGTAGTCGTCGACTGCCCGGTGCTGGGTGGCCCGGTTGTCCCACATGGCGACGTCACCGGGCTCCCAGTTCCACCGGATCGTATTCTCCGGCACCGTGATTCGTCGCTGCAGCAAATCGAACAGCACTCGTGACTCGTGCTCGTCGAGCCCGACGAACCCACGGACGAAATCTCCGGCCACCAGCGTGCGTTCGCCGGTCTCCGGGTGCACCCGCACCACCGGGTGCTCGGTGCGGAAGTCCGGCTTCTCGAACGCCTCTCGCAGCGCCCGCTGCTCGGCGGTCATGGTGGCGGCCGCGGCATAGTCGTATCGGTTGCTGTGCAGCGCCCAGAGAGTGTCGGCAAGGTGTCGCAGCGGTTCCGGTAGCGCCGTGTAGGCGGCCGCGGTCGAGGCCCACAGCGTCGATCCGCCGTAACTCGGCAGGGTGACTGCCCGCAGGATCGATGCGGCCGGGTAATTCGGGACGAACGTGACGTCGGTGTGCCAACGGTTGGCCTTGCCGTATTCGGAGTCGATTGGCGTGATGGTCGGTGCGTCGTCGTACTTGATCGCCGGGTGGCCGACCGGGGTGCCAAGCAGCTTGGCGAAAGCCAGCTGTTGAGCGTCATCGAGGTGGTGTTGGCCGCGGAAAAAGATCACCTTGTGGGACAACAGCGCCCGGTGAATCTCCTCGATTGTCGACGCGTCGAGGTCGCCGCCGAGTTGTACGCCGTCGATGCGCGCGCCGATGCGGCTGCCGAGCTTGGTCACGGCCAGAGCCGAGGGAATGGTCATCTCGATTGTCCTCGAATCGCAGTAAGAAAGTCGCTGTAGTCAGATGACTACAAGTTAGTGTAGTCACATGACTACGCGAGTGGCAAGACAGCGGCGCGATCAGATGCCGGTAGGGCGGGAGGAGGTGGTGGCGGCGATCCTGGCCGCCGCGGCCGACCTGTTCGCCGACGGCGGTCCGGCCGCGACGTCTATCCGCGACATCGCCGCCCGGTCGAAGGTCAATCACGGGCTGGTGCATCGCCACTTCGGCAGCAAGGAGAATTTGGTCGGCGCGGTTCTCGACCACCTGGGCGCAACCACCACCGCGCTACTGCAGACCGGCGCACCGGCGCCGGAGGTGGAGCGGACCTTCGATCGGCACATCCGGGTGCTTGCCCGGGCATTACTCGACGGCTATCAGGTGGGCCAGTTGCAGACTCGGTTTCCAGGCGTGTCGCAGCTGCTGGACGGGGTCCGCTCGCGACACGACAGCGAACTCGACGCACGGGTGGCCGTCGCCAATGCTGTTGCCTTGCAGCTTGGTTGGCGGTTGTTTGAGCCTTTCCTGCGCTCGGCGGCCGGCATCGGCGAGATGACCGACGCGGACTTGCAGCAGGCCATCAGCGCCGAGGTGGCGCGACTCGTCGAACCGCATTGACCAGTCGTGACGTTTGAAGCCGGCACATCCGGGGCAACGCTGAGTGAACAGTCCTCGCCGATGAAGGAGGGACAGTGCTCTGGCTGGCCGTGGTGTGCGTCATCGTCGGCGCCGTGATGTTTGTCGTCGGGCTCGTGCTTTTCACCAACGGGGCGGGGGTGGCACCACACCGTCGTACCGCCGATGATCCCACCGGCGCCAAGCGGGCGGCGTCGCGCGTGCAGTGGCGCGAGGTGTTTCGCCGAATACCTCGAAGCGTCGGGGTCATGACGGGGCGAGACGCCGAACGCAGCGACAAGTTGATGGCGGTTGGTTCGCTGTGTGTGCTGGCCGGTCTGGTCGCCTGGTTTGCCGCTGTGCTGGCGTTCATCACCGCGTTCGTGTGAACGCCGGTCAGGTCGTAGGACTGACGGTGCGTCCCTGAGACCTGATCATGCGCCGATGCGTTGGCTCACGGTTCGGCGGCTGGTGCGGGGTGGGCAGCAGCGGTTCCCGGCGCCGGATGGCAATGGTCGACGGCTCGTTGGTCGACAACTCGAGATCTTCACCGGCGTGCCGGATTGTCAACTCACCGTCGGGCCCGTCGCGCAGGGTATAGATGACCTCGTCATGCGATACGCAGACGGTGAGCCGAAAACCCTTCCACCGCAACCGGAACCGCAGACACGAGATGCCGTCGGGCAGTGCGGGGTCGAGCGCGAGAATACCCTCGTCGTCGCGTAGCCCGCCGAATCCTGCGACCAGCGCCATCCACGCCCCGGCCAGCGACGCCATGTGCAGACCGTCGCGGCTGTTATGGTGCAGATCCCGCAGATCGATCAGCCCTGCCTCGAAGGCGTAGTCGTGGGCCAAGTCCAGATGCCCCACCTCGGCACACATCACCGCCTGGATACACGCCGACAGTGACGAATCGCGCACGGTGCGCCGTTCGTAGTAGTCGACATTGCGGGCCTTCTCCTCCGGCGTGAATGCGTGGCTTTGCCACTGCATCGCCAACACCAGATCGGCCTGCTTGATGACCTGCGATGGATACAGCCGCACATAGGGTTCGTGTAGCAACAGCGGGTACGTGTTGTTTGCTTCGAAGTCCCACTCGGCGAAGGTGGTGAAGCCCTCACACTGCTGGTGCACGCCCAGGTCCTCGTCGTAGGGGATGTGCGCGGCGTCGGCGGCATCGCGCCAGGCGGCCATCTCTTCGGTACTGACACCTTGTGCCTGCGCCGCCTCGACATGGCGGGCACACGCATCGGCCGCAGTGCGCAGATTGTGCGACGCCATCAAATTGGTGAACACGTTGTCGCGGACGATCGCCGTGTACTCGTCGGGGCCGGTGACCCCGTCGAGATGCCACACGCCATGCCGGTCGTGGTGTCCCAGCGAGCGCCACAGCCGGGCGGTTTCGATCAGCACCGCCAACCCGCAGTCATCTTCCAGCGACTGGTCGCCGGTGACGACGCGATACCGCTCGAACGCCATCGCGATGGCGGCGTTGATGTGAAAAGCGGCAGTGCCGGCCGGCCAGTAGCCCGAACACTCCTGGCCGCGGATGGTCCGCCAGGGAAAGGCCGCGCCGTCGAGGCCGAGCTCGTCTGCCCGCTCCTTGGCGAGGTCCAGCGTCGAAGCTCGCCATCGCAGCGCATCGGCTGCGGCGTGCGGTGCGGTGTAGGTCAGGACTGGAAGAACGAATCCCTCGGTGTCCCAAAAGGCGTGGCCGTCGTAGCCGGTGCCGGTCAGTCCCTTGCTGGGGATCGCACGCTGTTCGGCGCGTGCACTGGCCTGCAGGATGTGGAACAGCCCGAACCGCACCGCCTGTTGACTGTCGGCGTCGCCTTCGACCTCCACGTCGGCACTGTCCCAGAAGTCGTCGAGATATTTACGCTGGGCATCTAGCAGCCCCTGCCAGCCGACATAGCGGGCGCCGGTGATTGCGCCCGCCGCCTGGTCACGCAAGGCCGGCCGCGAGCGCAGACTCGACCAGCCGTAAGCCAGATATTTGACGATGCGCAGTTTCTGGCCCGCGCGCAGCCCACAGATGATCGTCGTCCTGGCCAGGTCGGGACGCGCTTCAGTGCTGACCTCAACGCGGCCCGGGACCTCGATCTCGTGGTCCATCACCGCGGCCATCATCAGTCCACTGCCCCTGGTGCGGTGCATCAGCATTGCCCGGTGGTCGGTGGTGCTTTCGTGGTCGACGGCCTCCAGCGGTTCGTCCAGCACGGCGGACACCCGCGGATCGGCTGATGTCTGCGGCTGGTCCTCGTTGGCGACGAGTTCGGATTGCACTGTCACGCGGACAAATTCGTCGAGTGCCTCGACGACATACTCGATTGCCGCCACGCTGCGCTGGTCCAGTGACACCAGTCGAGTGGACACCACCTTCACCTGCTTGCCGGCCGGCGAGCGCCAATGCGCGTGGCGGGTCAGCGTCCCGGCCCTCAGGTCGAGAATCCGCTCGTGGGCGATCAGTTCGCCGTAGCGGACGTCGAACAACTCGTCGTCGACCATCAGGCGCAGGATCTTGCCGTTGGTGACGTCGACGACCGTCTGGCCGGCCTCCGGGTACCCGAAGCCGGCCTCCGCGTACGGCAGCGGCCGTATTTCGTAAAACGAGTTCAAATAGGTGCCCGGCAGGCCATGCGGCTCGCCTTCGTCGAGATTGCCGCGTAACCCGATATGTCCGTTGGACAGCGCGAACAAGGATTCCGATTGGGCCAGCACGTTCAGGTCGAGCCGGGTTTCGCGCACCTGCCAGGGCTCGACGGGGAAGTCCTCGTCGGTGATCATGACAGCAGCTCGGCCAGATCGGTGACGACGACGTCGGCGCCGTCGCGGCGCAACTCCTCGGCCTGTCCCACCCGGTCGACGCCGACTACGAAGCCGAAGTTCCCGGCGCGACCGGCCGCCACACCCGACAGCGCATCCTCGAACACCGCGGCCGCGTCGGCGTCCACCTGCAGCAGCTCGGCCGCCCGCAGAAACGAGTCCGGGGCCGGCTTGCCCGCGATGTGCTCTTCGCGCAGAGTTACCCCGTCGACGCGCTGCTGGACGAACCGCTCCAGGCCGGTGACTTCGAGCACCTCGCGGGTATTGGCACTGGACGACACCACCGCCACCGCCAGGCCGGCGGAGGCCACCGCTTCCAGGTAGCGGCGCGACCCGTCGAACACGTCGACACCGTCATCGTGCAGGGTCTGCTGGAACGCCTCGTTTTTGCGGTTGCCCAGGCCGTGCACGGTCTCGGCGTCATCGGGATCGTCGGGGCCGCCCTCAGGCAATTCGATGCCGCGGCTGTCCAGAAAGGACCGGACACCGTCCTCGCGTTTTTTGCCGTCCACG
This sequence comes from Mycobacterium sp. NGS51, assembly GCF_059812525.1. Taxonomy (NCBI): domain Bacteria; kingdom Bacillati; phylum Actinomycetota; class Actinomycetes; order Mycobacteriales; family Mycobacteriaceae; genus Mycobacterium; species Mycobacterium sp. NGS51. Next base: position 57,897 of record NZ_JCALCV010000011.1, on the reverse strand, counting down.
TACTGCCGGTAGTCGGTGGCCGGGTCGAACGGGACGAATTCCTCACCGGTGCGCTCCGACCGCCGGCGAAGGTAGTCGTCGAACATGGTCTTCCAGGCTTTGGTGTGCACACTGGCGGTGTCGGTGAGTACACCGTCGAGATCGAACAGACACGCATGCACCTTTTCCGGCAGACCCAGCACAGCAGACCTCTCCTTTCAGTGGGGGCACTACCACTTCAGCATGCCGGTGATCGGCAGGCAGCGTTTCGCCGAGGGCCGCTCATTAGACTGTGCCGGTGCAGTCAGCATCGCCTCGTCCTGTGTTGGTCGTTGACTTCGGAGCGCAGTATGCCCAGTTGATCGCCCGCCGGGTGCGCGAGGCCCGGGTGTTCTCCGAAGTCGTTCCGCATACCGCCTCGGTCGAGGAGATCAAGGCCCGCGACCCGCAGGCGCTGGTGCTCTCCGGCGGGCCGGCCAGCGTCTATGCCGAACAGGCGCCGCAACTCGATCCGGCGCTGTTCGAGCTGGGGCTGCCGGTATTCGGGATCTGCTACGGGTTCCAGGCCATGGCTCAGGCGCTCGGCGGCACCGTCGCGCCCACCGGGACCAGTGAATACGGCCGGACCCAACTGAAAGTCCTTGGCGGCGAATTGCATTCGGACCTGCCCGATAACCAGCCGGTTTGGATGAGTCATCGTGACGCCGTCACCGCCGCACCGGATGGATTCGAGGTGGTGGCCACCAGCGCCAGTTCGCCGGTCGCTGGCTTCGAGGACCGGGCCCGGCGGCTGGCCGGCGTGCAGTACCACCCCGAAGTGCTGCACACCCCGCACGGGCAGCAGGTGCTCAGCCGCTTCCTGCACGACTTCGCCGGCATCGGTGCGGACTGGACGCCGGCCAACATCGCCAGCGCGCTGGTCGAGCAGGTGGCCGAGCAGATCGGCGACGGCCATGCGATCTGCGGGTTGTCCGGCGGGGTCGATTCGGCGGTGGCCGCGGCCTTGGTGCAGCGCGCCATTGGTGACCGGCTAACCTGTGTCTTCGTCGACCACGGGCTGCTGCGTGCCGGCGAGCGCGCGCAGGTACAGCGCGACTTCGTGGCCGCCACCGGCGCCAACCTGGTCACCGTCGACGCGGCGCAGACCTTCCTCGAGGCGCTGGCGGGAGTGACCAACCCCGAAGGCAAGCGCAAGATCATCGGCCGCCAGTTCATCCGGGCCTTCGAAGGTGCGGTGCGGGATGTATTGGGCGGCCGTGCTTCTGGGGGAGCGATTGACTTCCTGGTGCAGGGCACGCTGTATCCGGACGTGGTGGAGTCCGGTGGCGGCAGCGGCGCCGCCAACATCAAAAGCCACCACAATGTCGGCGGGTTGCCCGATGATTTGAAGTTCAAACTCGTCGAGCCGTTGCGGCTGCTGTTCAAAGACGAGGTGCGCGCGGTCGGGCGAGAGTTGGGGCTGCCGGAGGAAATCGTTGCGCGCCAACCCTTTCCGGGCCCGGGGCTGGGGATTCGAATTGTCGGCGAGGTCACCGCGGCGCGGCTGGAGACGCTGCGGCGCGCCGATGCGATCGCGCGCGAGGAGTTGACCGCGGCTGGCCTGGATACCCAGATCTGGCAGTGCCCGGTAGTGCTGCTGGCCGACGTTCGCTCGGTGGGCGTGCAGGGCGATGGCCGCACCTACGGGCACCCGATCGTGCTGCGGCCGGTGTCCAGCGAGGACGCCATGACCGCCGACTGGACACGGGTGCCCTACGAGGTGCTGGAGCGCATTTCCACCCGGATCACCAACGAGGTCGTCGAGGTCAACCGGGTGGTGCTCGACGTCACCAGTAAGCCGCCCGGCACCATCGAGTGGGAGTAAGCCCACTTTTGCGGCGAGTGTGCGTGTCCCCGGCCGACACGCCGCGCGAATAGCCGGATTTGTGCACGTTCACGAGCCGCTTGACGGTTGTCGGTGGGCAGGTGTTGACTCATCGATATCGAACATACATTCGAGAACGTGAGGGATTTATGCCGACCGCTGCCGTTGATGACCGCGCTGAGCAGCTGAAACTGCTGCGCCGGCAGATGGCGGCGGTGTCGGGGAAGGTCGGCTCCGGGCGGCCGGCGGAGTCGGAGGCCAGACTGCCGGTCCCGCCGTTGCTGGCCGATGTGCTGCCCGACGCGTTGCCCCGGGGAACGGTGGCGGTGCTGTCGGGGGCACGGTCGCTGCCGCTGAGCATGGTGGCCGCGGTGACGGCCGACGGCGGCAACGCGGCGATCGTCGGCCAACCGAATATCGGACTGCTGGCCGCCGTGGAGATGGGGGCGGACCTGAGCCGCCTCGCGGTGATACCAGATGCCGGAACCGACCCGGTCGAGGTGGCCGCGGTGCTGATGGACGGGATGGATCTGGTGGTCCTCGGGCTGGGTGGACGCTCGGTGCCGTTGACCCGGGCGCGAGCGGTGGTGGCCCGCGCGCATCAGAAGGGCTGCACGCTACTGGTCACCGACGGCGACTGGCAGGGAGCGTCGATGCGGCTGGAGGCTCGGGTCTGCGGTTATGAGACCGGCGTACCAGGTTTTGGCCGGATCGGGGAGGTGCGGCTCCAGATCAGCCGGGTAGGCGGGCGGGGGCGAATGGTTGGGCGGATACGGGCGGGATAGTCCGATGGCCTCCCGAGTGCTGGCGATCTGGTGTATGGATTGGCCGTCGGTGGCGGCGGCGGCCGCGGCCGGCCTGCCCGCGACGGCGCCGGTCGCGGTCACCCTGGCCAACCGGGTGATCGCCTGTTCGTCGGCCGCCCGTGCGGCGGGGGTACGACGCGCGCTGCGGCGACGGGAAGCGGCTGCGCGCTGCCCGCAACTGCACGTGGTGGCCGCCGACGCCGATCGCGACGCCCGCTTCTTCGAAGGCATCGTCGCCGCGATCGACGATTTGGTGCCGCGAGCCGAGGTGCTGCGGCCCGGGCTGGTGGTGGTGCCGGTGCGCGGGGCGGCCCGCTTCTTCGGGTCCGAACAGGCTGCAGCCGAGCGGCTGATCGACGCGGTGGCCGCCGCCGGCGCCGAATGTCAGGCCGGAATCGCCGACCAGTTGTCCACTGCGGTCTTCGCTGCCCGTGCGGGTCGAGTCGTGCAACCCGGACACGACGCGCGGTTCCTGTCGGTGTTGTCGATCCGCCAGCTCGCCACCGAGCCCAGCCTGTCCGGTCCCGGCCGCGACGACCTGGCGGACCTGTTGTGGCGGATGGGGATTCGCACGATTGGGCAGTTCGCTACCTTGTCGCGTACCGACGTGGCGTCGAGGTTCGGTACCGATGCGGTGACCGCGCACCGGTTTGCCCGCGGCGAGCCGGAGCGTGGACCATCCGGGCGGGAGTTACCGCAGGAATTCGATGCCGTACTGCACTGCGACCCGCCGATCGATCGGGTCGACGCCGCAGCCTTCGCCGGCCGCTCGTTGGCCGGCACGCTGCATCAGACGTTGATGGGCGCCGGGGTGGGATGCACCAAGCTGGCCATTCACGCCGTCACCGCCAACGGCGAAGAGCTGCAACGGGTGTGGCGTTGCGCCGAGCCGTTGACCGAGGACGCCACCGCCGACCGGGTGCGTTGGCAGCTGGACGGGTGGTTGAACAAGCGGACCGCCGACGAGCGCCCCACCGCGCCGGTGACGCTGCTGCGGCTGCAGGCGGTGGAGGTGATCTCGGCTGGGGCGCTGCAGTTGCCGTTATGGGGTGGACTCGGCGACGACGACCGGTTGCGGGCCCGCCGGGCGCTGGTCCGGGTGCAGGGCCTGCTGGGGCCGGAGGCGGTGCAGGTGCCGGTACTGTCCGGCGGACGTGGGCCGGCCGAACGCATCACCTTCACGCCGCTGGGCGACGAGCCGGTGCCGCAGGCCGACCCGCGTCAGCCATGGCCGGGTCAGCTGCCGGAGCCCTCGCCGACAGTGTTGGTCGATGATCCAGTGGAATTGCTTGACACGCAGGGTAATCCGGTGCGGGTGACCAGCCGCGGACTGTTCTCCGCCGACCCGGCGCGACTGACCGCCCGCGGCCGCGACGACCGGCTGTGCTGGTGGTCCGGCCCCTGGCCGGTCGACGAACGCTGGTGGGATCCGCAGCGGGCCAAGGGCCGCACCGCCCGGGCGCAGGTCCTGCTCGACGGCGATCCCGGTAGGGCGCTGCTGCTGTGCTACCGCCGGCGGCGCTGGTATCTGGAGGGGATCTACGAGTAGTGCCCTTTGCGCCGAGCGTGAAGCTGCTGCGAAAAAATCGCAGAAATCTCGCAACAGTTTCACGCTCGGCGTGTCAAGTTTCGACACCAACGTTTCAGTCTCGATCATGGGCGGGTGCTGCGGCAGATGGGCGCGCCGGTCTCACCGTCAATCTGACCGCTCGCTTGCCGAAGCGAACCGGCTTATCAACAAGTCGACCCGGGCCACGTGCTGCTCCGGACGTAACCGGCCGCCGCGGAAGAGCGTGACCAGTCCGTGCAGCGCCGCCCACAGCACCTCGGCGAGGGTGTCGACATCCTGGCGGCCTGCAATTCCTGTGACTGCTTGGCGGAGCTCGGCGAAGCCTTTTACCAACTCGGGCGGGGTATCTGCATCAGCGAATCGCAATGTGGTGGCGCGGGTGAACATTGCGTCGTAGAGCGCCGGGTTCTTTTCGGCGAACTCGATATAGGCATGCGCGATTCGTTTCAGCGTCGCCTCGGGCCCTCGTCGCCCACGGCGGGCACGGGACAGCGCCTCGGCAAGTTCGTCGAACCCGTCGATTGCCACAGCCTCGGCGATACTGTCCATCCCCGAAAAGTGCTTGTACAACACCGGCTGGCTGTATTCGATCTCCTCGGAGAGTCGACGCGTGGTAACAGCCTCCCAGCCCTCGGCTTCAGCCAACCCGCGGGCCGCACTGATGATGAGGCGACGACGTGCGGCTTGCTCGCGCGCTCGTCGCTCGTTGATGGCCATACCTGATCATAGCATTGCTAGAAAAGCTAGCGACGCTATTGACGAACGCATCCGGCAGCGCTAGCATTGCTAACCTTAGGACTGAGAGTGAGGCGCGACATGATCGAACTCGCCGAGGTGCTGGCGATGATCGCGGTGTTGGGTACTGCGGTTGTGTACGGCACCGACGTATTCTGCGCGGTTGTTCAACGACCAGCATTGGCCGCCGTTGACGATGGTGCCCTGGTGGCCGTGATGGGCAGCGTGCATCACTACGGTGACCGGCGCATGCCAGTGCCCGGTGTTCTCGGCGGCGTGGCCGCCATCGCCAGCGCTGCGTTGTTCGCGGTCGCCGGTCAATGGACCCAGAGCATTGCGGCATTCCGCGCGGTAGTGCTGCTGCTGCTCTGGATCGTGCTTTATGCGTGGGTCAGCGCGCCGATCAACCGCCAGCTCACCCAGGCCGCTACCAGCCGCCAGGTCCCGCCGAACGCGCGTGTGCTGCAGTCCGGTTGGGACCGCATCATCAACGTTCGTGCCGCTTTGCAGGGACTGGCGCTCGCAGCGCTGTGCCTCACGATGATCGTCTGACCCGCAATGTCTACACCGGAAAGGAGGTCGTCATCGTGCGACCGCAAACACTGGGCCGACTCGTGATGCGCGCGGCACCGCTTTTCAACGCGCCGGTAGCCGCGGTGGCCAACTCGCCACGCTTCGGCGGGCTGGTGAACCGCAACATCGCCATGCTCAGCTATACCGGACGGCGGTCCGGACGTAGGTTCAGTATCCCGGTGGGATACCGCCGCAGCGGTGACGAGGTCATCATCGGCGTCAACATGCCCGAGGCGAAGACGTGGTGGCGCAACTTTCTCGGCGACGGAGGCCCACTGACGTTGCGGCTCGACGGCAGCGAACGCGCCGGGCATGCGGTCGCCACGCGTGACCAGAAGGGGCGCGTCACCATCACCGTGCGACTGGCCAACTGAGCACCGTTGCGTGACCCGGGGTGCGGGCGGCCAAAGTTAGCCCAGCCGCTGCGCGAAGGGCCCGACCCGCTCGATGAACCGGTCGAAGAACGCTACCGGGTCGACGTCAACCCCGATGAGCGCGTTGGGTTCTCGACCCCAGCGCCCCGACCAGTCGGTCACCGTCATGCCGCGGGTCAGGCTGCCCGCCAGTTCGACGTCCACCGTGGCCGGTCGGGTCGCCACCAACTGCGGGTCCAACGCGACCGCGGCGGCCAGCGGATCGTGCAGGTGTGCCAGATACCCGTAGCCAGCGTTGTCGTGGGCCTCGAAGTAGAACCGCATCGCGTCTTCGATGAATCGGATCAACAGGTTCGGTGCCGCCGTCGGCAACCGCGACAAGTGCTCCGGTGTCATCGCGATGTGCTGGGTCAGGTCCAACCCGCACAGAATCGGAAGACATTCGGCGCCAACCCAGCTTCCGAAGACTTCCGCCGCCGCCTCGGGGTCCACGCTGATGTTCCATTCGGCCACCGGATTGGTGTTGCCCCGGTAGTCGTAGGCGCCGCCCATGATCACCAGCCGGCGCAATAACGTCGGCAATGTCGGCTCGGCGCGCAACGCCAACGCCAGGTTGGTCAGCGGCCCGGTGGCCACGCCGATCAACTCGCCGGGATATGCGCGTGCAGCCCGGACCCACGCGCTCGCCGCGTCATAGTCGGTGAGCGCCCGATCAGACGGCGGCAGCTCGGCATACCCTAAACCATTGGGCCCATGGGCTTTTCCGGGAGGACACATCGGACAGCTCAGTGGCTGCTCGGCGCCCTTGGATACCGGGACCTCGCCCGCCCGGCACAGGTCGAGCAGCGCGAGGTTGTTCTCGCAAACCTGGCCTACCCCAACGTTTCCCCCGGTCGAGGCGATGCCCACCAGTTCGGCCTCTGGGCTGGCCAGCAGATACACCAATGCCAGCGCATCGTCGACGCCGGTATCGACATCGGCGAAAATCGGTGATGTGTTCACGCAAACGTGATTACCAGAACGTCGCGCATTGCAGGCGCCGACTCGTCAACTGGCCGGATCGGCGAGACGCAATGCACGGTACGGCGATCGTCACCCAGCAGCAGTGTCCCGGGCTCGCCCAGCGTGGCAACCAGCAGTTGACGACCGGTCACATCGAAGACGGTGCTCTGGCCGCCGGTAGCGTTGCTGCGATTGATCAGCAGCGAGGTAACCAGCGTGACGCCATCGCGGTGCAACCCCTCCGGGGTGGCTCGACCCTCGCCATCCCCGGATGCCACCACCCGAAACGGATGCACCTTGACGGTCCACTCCGCAACATCGGCGAGGGCACCGGCGACATGACCCAACAACGTCAGGATCCGTTGCAGCAGCGGCTCGCCGGCGAACGCGTCGGTCAACGGCTCGAAGTGGCGATCCCGCTCGAGGTAAAGGGGGTTGGAGCCCTGCGGTTGTACGAACGCGCCGGTGGGCATCGGCGTAGCGACGCCGTCTGCGAACGTGTAGTGGCCGTAGCGGCGCAGCCGCTGAATACCGAGCTCGGCTGCGTAGGGATCCGGCGCCAGCTCCTCCCAGTGCGCAGCGAACCGGCTCCACACGGTCTCGTCGACGCCGAGACTGCGCGCCACCTCGACGGGGGGCATCAGGCACACGCCCGTCGCGGCGAGGGCGTCGGCGTTCACGTCGGCGGAATACCTGCCAGCCGAGCCGGCTAAACGCGCGGAATCACCAGTGCACGCCGGGCACCAACCGCACCGCGCGTTTGACCGGACCGGGCACCCGCAGCCGAGTGACCGACCGAACCGGGCGCTTCGGCTTGCGCCGCGACGACGATTGGGCGGCAACGGGTTCAACCGGCTCGATGCCCAGCGCTGCCGCGGAGTCGGGGTAACCAAGATAGAGCTGATGCAGGATCCGCCGCGACAGCTTCGGGGTGAAGTAATTGCCGACGTCGGCAAGGGTCCCCAACGGGGTGTCGATCCGCGCCGGCTTCTCGACCAGGCCTCGCACCACCATCGCCGCGGCGTGCTCGGGGCTGATCGCGCGCATCGGGTTGAGCCGCCGCGACGGCGCAATCATCGGGGTGGCCACCAACGGCATATGGATGTTGGTGAAGGTGATGTGATCCGACAGCGTCTCCGACGACACCACCTCGGCGAACGCGTCCAGCGCCGCCTTACTGGGCAGATACGAGCTGTACTTAGGGCTGCGGGCCTGCACCCCGGCACTGGACACGTTGACGACGTGACCAAACCGTCGCTCACGCCAGTGCGGTAACAGCGCCAGCATCATCCGCACTGCGCCGAAATAGTTGACCGCCATCACCCGCTCGTAATCGTGCAGTCGCTCAGTGGAATTGACCACCGACCGGCGAATCGAGCGGCCCGCGTTGTTGACCAGGTAGTCGACATGGTCGAACCGACCCAGGATGTCCTTGATGGTGTGCTCGACCGATGCCGAGTCGGTGACGTCACAGGTGAACGCGTAGGCCCGGCCACCTCCCGCGCGGATTTCGGCGACCAGGTCGTCGAGCGCCTCGCCGTTGCGGGCCAGCGCGAACACCGTCGCACCCCGCTCGGCGACCGCAATGGCCGACGCGCGACCGATGCCGCTGGACGCGCCGGTGATGATGACGTGCCGACCGACCAACGGGCCGGCCGGGTCGTTGCGACGGGCGCGGTCGGGGTCCAGATGCTGCGCCCAGTACCGCCAGAGCGCCGGCGCATAGTCGGCGAACTCGGGCACGCTGATCCCGGTGCCGCGCAACGCCTGCTGTGTCTCGTCGGAGGTGAAGGTGGGCGCCAAATCGACGACGTCGAGAACCTCGGCGGGAATACCGAGTTGGGTGGCCGCCATATTGCGCCATACCTTGGCCCGGCCCCGCACCTTGAGCACCGGTGCGGCCACCGAGCGGGGCAGTGAGCCACGCAGCGCCGGCAGACCGGCTTCGGCGGCGATTCCGCGGTAAATACCGCGCAGGCCAATGGTTTTCGGCGCGGTCAGGTGGAACGCCTGTCCGTCTCGGCCGTCGGCGTGCATCAGCGACACCAGCGCATTGACGACGTAGTCGACCGGGACGATGTTGGTGCGCCCGGTGTCGGGCAACATGATCGGGGTGAACCGGGGAAGCACAGCCAACTTCGTCAATAGTGGAAAGAAGTAATACGGCCCGTCGACCTTGTCCATCTCGCCGGTGCGCGAATCACCCACTACCACCGCCGGCCGGTAGATGCGGTAGCGCAGCCCGGGCATCGAGCGCACCAATGACTCGGCTTCGAACTTGGTCTGGTGGTAGGGCGTCGGCAGCTGCTGCCCGACGTCGAAATCGGCCTCGGTGTACTCCCCACGGAAGTCGCCGGCCACCGCGATCGACGACACGTGATGCAGCGTCGCATCGAGCCGACGGGCCAGCTCGATCACGACGCGGGTGCCGTCCACGTTGGCGGCGCGTTGCTCGGCATCCGACGCGGTGATGTCATAAATCGCCGCACAGTGCACCACATGGTCGATGTCACCCAGGTCGGCGATGGCCTCGTCGGTCAACCCGAGATCGACCGCCGTCAGGTCACCGACCAGCGGTTTTACCCGATCGCCCCAGTCACGGGCCAGCCGTTCGAACCGGCCCAGCGTCGGCCGGCGCACCAATACCACCACCTCGGAGCCGGGCTCAGTCGCCAGTAGACGGGACACCACTCGTCGCCCGATAAACCCGGTACCGCCGGTAACGACATACCGCATGCAAGCTATCGTGACGGCTGACACCGCGCGCGTCAACGCACTGTGACGGGATCGTCGCTAGAGCAACTGCGCGGGCCTAGTAGCTGAAGTCGCGGATGCCGTCCCAATCCACCAGCGTCCACCCCATCGCAGGGCTGCCTTTGATGACGACGCGCCCAATGTTGGGCAGCGGATGGCTTTTCGCCAAGCTGTCCTTGGGGTTCTTCACGTTCATCAAAGTCCAGTACATGATTGACGTGCTGTGCGAAAACGCGATCGGTTTGCTGTTGCCGCTGTCGTAGATCTTTTGGACGGCGGCGCCGAATTGGTCATTGAACTTGCTTCCGCTGATGGACCCGGGGATGGCGTCCTGGTGATCGCCGTTCAGCCAGTCCGCGGGCGCGAGCAGATAGGTCAAGCTGGCCCTGTCCGATCGCGTGTTGTCATACCAGCCGGCGTCGACTTCGCGCAGACCGGGCAGGATCTGAACCTGCTCGTTGAGTTCCTTGGCCAGCGGAGCGGCGGTCTGCTGCGTGCGGACCATGGTTGAGGCGTACACGCCGTCGTAGTCGTTGCGGGCAAGTTGGTGAGCGATCTGCTCGGCCTGCCCCTCACCCTCCTCGGTGAGGCCCGGACCGGGAACCTCGGTGTTGATCATGCCCGCGGCGTTGCTCTCGGACTCGGCATGCCGCACGAAGGTCAGCGTGATGGTGCGCACGTGCGGCGATCCCGAGCAGGCGCCGACGATGACGGCCGCGGCAAGCGCGGCCGCCGCCTTCCAGATAATGGTGCGGTTGAGCATGCCGATAGCCTGCCTTGTCAAGGGCGTCGGTGTGAAGCATTTGCCCGGGTTGGGATGAAGAAGTGTCGCGGCAGCACACGCTGCCGAGTGAATCTGATCGAGAGGAGACCCGCATGGCGATCGACCCGAAGGCCGTCGGTGCGACGACGGAGCCGATGCTGTTCGAGTGGACCGACCGCGACACCATGCTGTATGCGCTCGGTGTCGGCGCCGGCACCGACGAGCTGTCGTTCACCACTGAGAACAGCCACGACATCAGCCAACAGGTATTGCCCACCTATGCCGTCATCTGCTGCATAGGGTTCGCGGCCGCGGCCAAGGTCGGCCAGTTCGACTTCAGCCGGCTGCTGCACGGGTCGCAGGAGATTCGGTTGTTCGCCCCGCTGCCGCCGGCCGGCCGCCTCAGCGTGGTCTCCGAGGTGGCCGACATCCAGGACAAAGGGGAGGGCAAAAACGCGATCGTCATGTTGCGCGCCCGCGGCACCGACCCGGCCACGCAGCAGGTCGTCGCCGAAACCCTGACCACGGCCGTCATCCGCGGCGCCGGCGGATTCGGCGGAGAGCCCGGTCAGCGGCCGGCCGCACCGGAGATCCCGGACCGCGAACCCGACTCCCAAATCACCTACGCCACCCGCGAGGACCAGGCCCTGCTCTATCGGCTTTCCGGTGACCGCAACCCGCTGCACAGCGATCCCTGGTTTGCGCAGACCCTGGCGGGCTTTCCCAAGCCGATCCTGCACGGATTGTGCACCTACGGGTTCGCCGGGCGCGCGCTCGTCGCCGAGCTCGGCAACGGGGATGCCACCAAGGTCACCAGCATCGCCGCGCGTTTCACCTCGCCGGTGTTCCCCGGCGAAACGCTGACCACCTCGATTTGGCGCACTGAGTCCGGCCGGGCGGTGTTCCGTACCGAGGCGTCCGCGCCCGACGGCGGCGACGCGCGCTTGGTGCTCGAGGACGGCGCAGTCGAATATGCGGCCGAGTAGCGCGCCTTTGACGAGCAATTTGCCTTACTCGGTTTACCAGGGGCGTTCTTGTGGCACTTTGCGACTATGGCGTTCAAACTCACCTACAGCGACGGGCAAGAGACCGACTACGACGACGACACCAAATGGGAAGTCGAAAACGGCGTTCTGAAAATGGGACGGGAGTCGGGTAAGTGGACGGTGTTCATTTCCCCGAGTCATTGGGCGACCCTTGAGATAACCCAGGCCAAGGATGGCGGCAAAGACAAAGACGGCGAGAAAGGCAAGGACGGCGGCGACGGCGAAGACCGCGACGACGACGAAGACGACGACGGTAAAGAGAAGGACAGCTGAGCTATCGTCCCGGCGGTGGCGCGTCGTTGGCGATTTCCTTGCCGTCGACGGTGACGCGGACGATCGCCGCTTTAAGGTGAGCCTGCGACATCGTGTCGCGGACGATCTTCATCACCGCTTGAGCCTTGGCCGGATCGGCGGACGAGGACAGGCGGGACGTTGATAGGTCGAGGTGCAGCCCGCCGAAAGTAGGGCAACGACACACACAAAAGGCCCAGCCGCCGGAAGATCGCCATAGTTGATCTTTGCAGTCGCATTCGATCGCTGAGCAACCAGACGTCGTCGCACCCAAACGGTTGAACGCCGGTGAATGCGGGCACCCCGATCGAGTCCATTAAGTCATTTACGGGTGGGGCCTGGAAGTGCCGGATCGGTCGTCGCTTGACCTGATTGCTCGCAGCATTGTCCCGGAATCATCGGCGACGCCACTGCTGCTGCTGGACCCGACGCTGCGCATTCGTGGGATGAACAGCGCGTATGAGCGCGCGACGCTGCGCCCGCGCAGCGAGCTGATCGGCGAGCAGTTATTCGACGCATTCCCGGACAACCCCGACGACCCTGAAGCGTGCGGCACCCACAACTTGGGGGTTTCGCTGGAGACCGTGATGCGCACCGGCCGTAGCCACGACATGTGGGTCCAGCGCTACGACGTCGCTGATCCGGCGCATTCGGGACGGTTTGTCCCGAAGGTGTGGAGTCCGCGCAATTCGCCGGTCTACGACCATGGTGAGCTGGTCGGCATCGTGCATCAGGTCGAAGAACTGACCGATCTCGAAAGCACGCTGTCGGCAATGGCAGCCGCGATCGAAGCCGACGACGCGATAGCTCCAGGCGAGCAGCTGCACATGCTGGCGGTTTTCGCGGCGGCGCTGCCGGCTCAGCGGCAGCGACTGCGCGCGTTGGTGGCAGAGAACGAGCAGTTACGCCAAGCTGTGGAGACCCGCGACATCATCGGTCAGGCCAAGGGCATGCTGATGGAGCGCTATGGCCTCGACGCCGCTGGCGCATTTCGGTTGCTGGTGAGACTGTCACAACAAAGCAACACCCGAGTTGTCGAGGTCGCTCGCAGGCTGGTGGAGATCGACCAGCCGCGCGACACGGCCCGCTAGGAAGCAGCGTCGCCGCGCTCGGCGCCGATTTGGCGTGCCAGCCGCTGCGTGAATGCCACGACGCGATCCGGACTGTCCAATGCGTACCGCGCGGCGGTGGCGCGGTCACCATTGTCGCTGTGGCGCACCACAATTCCAGCGCCGTCGTCGCGGACCGCATCAAAGGCGTCCTCGTCAGTGATGTCGTCGCCGAGATAGATCGGCAGCAGCCGGGCCGAGTCGGCATCCTGGATGTAGTCGAGCACCCAGCGCAGCGTGTTTCCCTTGTCCCAGTCGACGTTTGGCCGCAACTCGATGACCTCGCGCCCAGTGGTCACCCGCAGCTCACTGCGCCGGCCTGCGGCACGCACGACAGCGGAAACCTCACCAACCCGGTCACGGGCGGCATTTCGATAATGCACGGCGATACCAAACCGCTTGTGCTCCACGACAACACCGTCGACCGCAGCAAGCTGGCCGCGCAACTCGGCAGCCGCGTTTTCGAGCACCGGGACGCTGGCGGCAGCCTCCGCGTTCTGGTGGTGTTCACCGTCGGCTCCGGTCAACTCGAAACCATGACTGCCCGCATACCAGATGCCGGGCAGCCCAATCCGCTGCCGCACGTCAGCCAGATCGCGGCCCGACAGCACCGCGACCGGGCACCGCGCGGTCAACAGCGTCAACGCCTCGGCCGCGCCATCGGCCAGCCGTGCGGTGTCGGGATCATCGACGATCTCCGACAGCGTTCCGTCGAAGTCGAAGAACACCGCCGGCCGTTGCGCCGCCAGTTCGTCGATGGCCTGCAACCCGTCGGACAGCGCCGACATCCGCCGATCCCCGGTCCGCACCGCGACCTCGCCCAGGCCGGCGACCACCGCGTCGGCGCCCTCGTCGCGCAGTCGCTCCGCGGTTTCCGTCGCAATACCGATGACCAACGCGAAACCAGCATCCCGCGCGGCCGCCACCCCCTGCGGTGTTGCGGTGACGACGGCACACCGGCCGGGCCGGACCGAGAGCCGGTCTGCCGCCGCGGCGAACTCGGGCGCTTCGGCCGGCGCGGTAGCGACACCGGCGTCGTGCAATCGCTCGATCAATGGGGGGTCGGCCGGCAGGTCGAACAGCACCGCGTCGTGTCGGCGCGGGTCGAGGATGACCGACATACCCATGACATTAGGTGCGCCGCCGATTTAGCGTGGTAGCAGGTAAGGAGGAGCATCATGTCGACCCCGGTATCGCACAGCGGAATCCTGGTCGGTGTGGATGGATCACCGTCGTCGAAAGTGGCGGTGAAGTGGGCGGCACACGATGCGCTCATGCGTGGCGTTTCGCTGACATTGATCCATGTGCTCGCGCCGCCCGTGGTGATGACGTTTCCCGAGACCCCGATGCCGCCCGGTTACATGGAATGGCAAGAGGAGCAGGGGCAGCGCCATCTCCAAGAAGCGTTGGCGCTCACCGAGCAGGCCGGCCTGGCGCACGTCGACACGGAATCCATCGTCGGTTCGACGGTTCCCACCCTGGTGGATCTGACGAAAGAAGCGGCGATGGTCGTGGTGGGATCCCGCGGGCACGGATGGTTGCGGCGCAGCCTGCTGGGCTCGGTCAGTTCCAACCTCGTCCGGCATGCGCACTGCCCGGTGGCCGTCATCCACGACGAAGAACCATCGGTCCATCCTGTCGGAGCGCCGGTGGTTGTCGGTGTCGACGGTTCCCAGGTCTCGGAGGCGGCGACGGCGGTGGCTTTCGAGGAGGCGTCGTTGCGGGGCGTCGAACTTGTCGCTGTGTATGCCTGGCACGACGCCAACGTCTTCGAGTTCGCCGGTATCGACCTCGCCACCATGCAGGCGGAAGGCGAACGGGTACTTGCCGAGGCGCTGGTGGGCTGGCTAGAGCGCTATTCCGACGTCACGGTGCGCCGCGTTGTGGTGAGCGATCGGCCCGCCGATCAGTTGATCGAGCAATCGCACTCCGCCCAGCTGGTCGTCGTCGGCAGTCACGGTCGGGGCGGTTTCGCGGGGATGTTGTTGGGTTCGGTCAGCGTGGCCGTCGTGCAGGCGGCACGCACGCCGGTGATCGTGGTCCGCGGGACGTAGCCAGGCCGCGCGGTGGTTGGGTTTTTCGTCAGCCGACGTGTTTGTCGAACCACTCGATGGGAAGTTCAGGGTGGGCGCCGAAGAAGTTGTAGCCGTCGAAGCGGCGGTCGGTGCCCTCGATCCAATACAGGCTCTTCTCGGCGACCGGGATCGCGTCGTAGATGTCCTGGACGTCCTGGGGGCGCGTCATCGTGTCGTCGTGCACCTGGGCGACCAACGTGGGGACGGTGACCGCCTTGGCGTGTTCCAGCGGCGACTGCTCCGACAGGTGAAAACCCGTCCGCTCGTGCACCGCCTTGTCGAACTTGTCGTAACCGTCGTCCATACCAATGCTTTTGACGAACTCCTCGACGATGTAGCGCCCGGAAACCGGCTGCAGCATCACCATGGCCTGCACCTCGGAGAATTCCTCGGGATGTTTGGACCAGGCGACGGCGGTCGAGTCAGCGCCCAGGCAGACCGACAGCAGCGCCTTTTTCATGTCCTTGGTGTCCCCGCGGGCCGACGCGTAGCGCAGTGAGCCGATGACGTCGCGGTATTCGGTCAGCCCGATGCCGGCGATGCCGCCGTTGCCCTGCCCGCTCATCCCGTGGTTGCGAATGTCGTAAGCCAGCACGTTGTAGCCGGCGTCGTGGAGAGCTTTGTATTCAGGCAGGAAGTTCACCTCGAAGCCGCCCAGCCCGCCGAATTCGGGCAGATGTCCCGGATAGCCGTAGCGGTTGCCCGGCAGGAAGTGGTTGTGAATGATCAGCCGGTCTGAGTCGGCCGGAATGAACCAGCCCTCCAGCGGCACGCCGTCGATCGACGGGAAGAAAACCTCGTCGTACTCGAGTCCGACTTCGTCGGGGCGTCGCAGCACCGGAGCGCGGCGGCCCGCGGTGGTGCCCGTCGTCCAGAGTTGAACGAAATTGTCGAAAGCTGCCTGGGCCTTGTCGTCGTCGCTCGGCATGTCGGTCACCCTTCTGGTGGAGCATGAGTAGGTCTGCACACCGACGCTAGGTCTGATCACCGCCGCC
Source organism: Mycobacterium sp. NGS51 (assembly GCF_059812525.1). Lineage (NCBI taxonomy): Bacteria > Bacillati > Actinomycetota > Actinomycetes > Mycobacteriales > Mycobacteriaceae > Mycobacterium > Mycobacterium sp. NGS51. The sequence continues at coordinate 41,961 of NZ_JCALCV010000011.1, read as the reverse complement.
AGGAGTTTCCCTTTATCGGGGGGATAAACAGACCCCCTCATAGTGGCGGCTGGTTTCCTAGTGTTGACGTATGGACCTGGCCAAGGACATCAGGGAGTTCTTGATGAGCCGTCGGGCGAGAATCGCGCCCGGCGACGTCGGGTTGCCGGCCGGCAGCGGACGTCGGCGCGTGTCAGGTTTGCGACGGGAAGAGGTCGCCCACCTCGCCGGTGTCAGCACCGAGTACTACACCCAGATCGAGCGCGGCAAACTCGGCGGAGTCTCCGACGACGTCCTGCGGGCCGTCGCCCGGGCGCTGCGGCTCACCGATGACGAGACCGCGCATTTCTTCGACCTCGCCCGGGCGGCTCTCGTCACCCGCGCGCCGACCCGGAGCAAGCGGTCCGCCAGTCACAAGGTCCCCGACGGGGTGCAGTCGCTGATGGACAGCATGGTCGGGTCGCCCGGCGATCGTCATGAACGGCTGTCTGGACATTTTGACCGCCAATCCCCTCGGCCGGGCGCTGTATGCGCCGGTGTTCGATCGGGCGACCGGTGTACCCAACCTGGCGCGGTTCGTCTTCTTCGACGCCCTCGCCGAACAAATCTTTCCGCAGTGGAAAGAGACTGCCGACGAGGCGGTCGGGCTACTGCAGGCTGAGGCCGCCCGCTCGCCACACTCACCGGCCATCACTCAGATCGTCGGCGAACTCGCCACGCGCAGCGAGGAATTCCGCACCCGGTGGGCCGCGCACAACGTCAAGGGACACCGCTACGGCACCAAGCAGTTCCGTCACCCAGAGATCGGTGAATTGACGCTGACCTACAACGTCTTCGCCGTCACCGCAGCACCGGGACTCTCGCTCGTCGGCTACACCGCAGAACCCGACTCGCCCTCCGCGCATGCGATGCAGATCCTTGCCAGCTGGACCGCCACCAGCCGAACCGATAACGATTCACGCCACTGCGGCCGCGACATCCCCGATGGCAGCTCGAACACCGCCTGAGTGTATCGAACATACATTCGATACACTGACGGGGTGGGCTGGGGCAATGGCCCGCCGACCTGGGCGGAGATGGAGCGGGTGCTCGACAGCAAGCCGCGCCGCGCCAGCACGCCACTTGCGGCTGAGCCTCCCGACGCCGGCCCCCGATCACGCAAGCGTGGAAGCTATCAGCCGCCGGAGGGCAACCGGTCAATTCGTTCGTCAGTTGCCTATGCCGAGTTGCACGCGCATTCGGCGTTCAGCTTCCTCGACGGGGCCGGCACGCCGGAAGAGTTGGTCGAGGAGGCCGTACGACTGGATCTACGTGCCATCGCGCTGACCGATCACAACGGCCTGTACGGCGCGGTGCGGTTCGCCGAAGCCGCTGCGGAACTGGACATGGCGACCGTCTTCGGCGCCGAACTGTCTTTGGCGTCCGGTGCCCGCACCGACGAGCCGGACCCGCCCGGGCCGCACCTGCTGGTGTTGGCCCGCGGCGCGGAAGGCTATCGACGGTTGTCTCGGCAGCTGGCCGCCGCGCATCTGGCCGGCGGTGAGAAAGGCAAGCCGCGCTTTGACTTCGATGCGCTGACCGAGGCGGCGGCCGGGCATTGGCATATCCTGACCGGCTGCCGCAAAGGCCATGTCCGACAGGCACTTTGCAGCGGAGGTCCGGAGGCGGCCGCGGTGGCGTTGGCCGATCTGGTGGACCGGTTCGGCGGCGAGCGAGTCAGCGTCGAACTCACCCATCACGGCCAACCATGCGACGACCAACGTAACGCCGAATTAGCCGAGCTGGCAACCCGATTCGGTCTCGGCGTCATCGCCACCACCGGCGCCCACTTCGCTGCGCCCTCGCGAAGCCGGCTGGCGATGGCCATGGGTGCGATACGGGCCCGCCAGTCTCTGGACGAGGCCGCCGGCTGGCTGGCCCCGCTGGGCGGCTCACACCTGCGCTCTGGTGAGGAGATGGCCCGGCTGTTTGCTTGGTGTCCCGGCGCGGTGACCGCCGCGGCCGAGCTCGGCGAGCAGTGCGCCTTCGGGCTGGCGTTGATCGCCCCTCAGCTGCCGCCGTTCGACGTGCCGGCCGGACATACCGAAGACAGCAGGTTGCGCGAGCTGACGATGACCGGTGCCGGCAACCGCTACGGTCCTCCCAGGCGGGCGCCGAAGGCCTACGCGCAGATCGACCATGAACTGAACGTCATTGAACAGCTGAAGTTTCCGGGCTATTTCCTGGTGGTCCATGACATCACCCGGTTCTGCCGGGAGAACAACATCCTGTGTCAGGGCAGGGGATCGGCGGCCAACTCCGCGGTCTGTTATGCGCTCGGCGTCACCGCGGTCGATCCGGTGGCCAACGAGTTGCTGTTCGAACGCTTCTTGTCGCCGGTTCGCGACGGGCCGCCCGACATCGACATCGACATCGAGTCGGATCAGCGGGAAAAGGTCATCCAGTACGTCTATGACAAATACGGCCGTGACTATGCCGCCCAAGTCGCCAACGTCATCACCTACCGCGGCCGGATTGCGGTGCGAGACATGGCCCGTGCGCTGGGTTTCTCGCAGGGGCAGCAGGACGCGTGGAGTAAACAGATCAGCAGCTGGAACGGGCTGGCCAACAGTCCCGATGTCGAGGGCATCCCCGAGCAGGTGATCGACCTGGCGACGCAAATCCAGAACTTGCCGCGGCATATGGGCATTCACTCCGGCGGCATGGTGATCTGTGACCGCCCGATCGCCGACGTGTGCCCGGTGGAATGGGCGCGGATGGAAAACCGCAGTGTTCTGCAGTGGGACAAAGATGACTGCGCAGCAATCGGTTTGGTGAAATTCGATCTGCTCGGGCTAGGCATGCTCTCGGCCCTGCACTATGCCGTCGACTTGGTGGCCGAGCACAAGGGCATCGAGGTAGACCTGGCGAAGCTGGACCTCTCCGAACCGGCGGTCTACGAGATGCTGGCCCGAGCCGATTCGGTCGGGGTGTTTCAGGTGGAGTCGCGCGCACAGATGGCCACGCTGCCCAGGCTGCGGCCACGTGAATTCTACGATTTGGTGGTCGAGGTCGCGCTGATCCGTCCCGGTCCGATCCAGGGCGGCTCGGTGCATCCTTACATCCGGCGGCGCAATGGCGTCGATCCAGCTGTTTACGACCACCCATCGATGGAATCCGCTTTGCGGAAAACCCTTGGGGTGCCGCTGTTTCAGGAGCAATTGATGCAGCTCGCGGTCGACTGCGCCGGGTTTTCCGCGGCCGAGGCCGACCAGTTGCGGCGAGCCATGGGGTCCAAGCGCTCAGCCGAGCGGATGCGACGGCTGCGTGGCCGGTTCTACGACGGCATGCGCCAGTTGCACGGCGCTCCCGACGAGGTGATCGAGAGGGTGTACGAAAAGCTGGAAGCGTTCGCCAATTTCGGGTTCCCGGAAAGTCACGCGCTGAGTTTTGCGTCGCTGGTGTTCTACTCGTCGTGGTTCAAGCTGCACCACCCGGCGGCGTTCTGTGCAGCGCTGCTGCGTGCCCAGCCGATGGGCTTCTACTCGCCGCAGTCGCTGGTGGCCGATGCCCGCCGGCACGGGGTGATTGTGCACGGCCCCGACGTCAATGCCAGCCTCGCGTACGCCACCCTGGAGAACGCCGGGATGCAGGTGCGGTTGGGGCTGGGCAGTGTGCGTCATATCGGCGATGATCTGGCCGAGAAACTGGTGGAGGAGCGAAAAGTCAACGGTCCGTTCGTTTCTCTGCTGGATATGACGATGCGTGTGCAGTTGAGCGTGCCGCAGACCGAAGCGCTGGCCACTGCCGGAGCGCTGAGTTGCTTCACGATGTCCCGGCGGGAGGCGCTGTGGGCGGCGGGGGCGGCCGCCACGGGGCGGCCCGACCGGCTACCCGGAGTGGGCTCGTCGTCGCACATCCCGGCGTTACCGGGGATGAGCGAGTTGGAGTTGGCCGCCGCCGACGTGTGGGCCACCGGCATCTCCCCGGACAGCTATCCGACCCAGTTCCTGCGCTCGGATCTGGATGCGATGGGGGTACTGCCCGCCGAGACATTGTTGTCGGTGCCCGACGGCGATCGGGTGTTGATCGCCGGCGCGGTGACTCATCGGCAACGGCCGGGGACCGCCCAGGGGGTGACGTTTCTCAACCTCGAGGATGAGACCGGGATGGTCAACGTGCTCTGCATGCCGGGAGTGTGGGCGCGACACCGCAAGCTGGCGCAGACCGCGTCGGCGCTGCTGGTCCGCGGCCAAGTCCAAAATGCCAGCGGCGCAGTCACCGTCGTCGCCGAGCGGTTGGCCAAGCTGACTCTGGCAGTCGGCTCCCGCTCAAGAGACTTCCGCTGACACCCCGAGAGTGCAACTGCCGACGGGTCCACTCGGGAAACGCGTCGATAGTTGCACTTTCGCGGGAACTGTAACCTCCACACATGACCTTGAACCTGTCCTTCGACGAAGTCCTCACCACCACTCGCTCGGTGCGCAAACGCCTCGACTTGGACAAGCCGGTGTCCCGCGACGTGCTCAACGAATGCCTCGAGTTGGCGCTGCAGGCGCCCACCGGGTCCAACGCACAGGGTTGGCAGTGGGTGTTCGTCGAGGACGCCGACAAGAAGAAGGCTCTGGCCGATATCTACCGCGCCAACGCGACCCCGTACCTCGATCAGCCGAAGCCGGAGTACGGCGACAGCCGAGACGAACGCAGACCCCATGTCTACAGCTCGGCCAAATACCTCAACGAGCACTTCCACGAGGTGCCGGTGATGTTGATCCCGTGCCTGGAGGGCCGCCCGGACGGGGCGCCGGCCGGGAGGAGCGCGTCGTTTTGGGGATCGCTGCTGCCCGCGGTATGGAGCCTGATGCTGGCGTTGCGCTCACGCGGCCTGGGCTCGGCGTGGACGACGCTGCACCTGCTCGGCGACGGCGAGAAGCAGGCCGCCGACCTGCTCGGCATTCCGTTCGACAAATACAGCCAGGGTGGGCTGTTCCCGATCGCCTACACCAAGGGCACTGACTTCAAACCCGCCAAGCGGTTGCCCGCCGAGACCGTCACCCACTGGAACAGCTGGTAGTCAAATCCCGCTGAATCCCTGTTGACGCCACGCCTCATACACCGCCACTGCCGCAGCGTTGGACAGGTTCAGCGACCGTCGCCCGGTCAGCATCGGAATGCGGACCGCCTCGGTGATGTGCGCGTCGGCCAGGGTGGCCGCGTCCAGCCCGGTGGGCTCCGGCCCGAACATCAACACGTCGCCGGGCTGATACGCCACGTCGGTGAACAGCGTCGTCGCATGCGCGGTGAACGCGAAGACCCGCCCCGCCGACAGCGTCTGCCAGGCCGCATCAAGCGACGGGTGCACGGTGACTGACGCCAGGTCGTGGTAGTCCAGCCCGGCCCGGCGCAGCTTGGGTTCGGACAAGTCGAAGCCCAACGGCTCGACCAAATGCAGCTCACAGCCAGTGGCGGCCGCAGTCCGGATCGCGTTCCCGGTATTGGGCGCAATCCGGGGCGAGTAGAACAGCATCTTGAACACAACACGCCATCCTCCCTGCCGGTGGATGCTTGCCGGCTACGGAGGCTCGTCCTGCTCTAGGGATAATTGCTCGTATGGTCGAGCAGAGCATCTGGATGCAGAAGGTCGCGGCCGATCCTGGCCATTCGCACTGGTATATCGAGCGTTTCCGGGCCATGGCGCGCGCCGGTGAGGATCTGGCCGGCGAGGCTCGCTTGGTGGACGCGATGGCGCCCCGCGGCGCCCGCATTCTCGATGCCGGCTGCGGTCCCGGCCGGCTGGGCGGGTATCTGGCCGCGGCCGGTCACCGCGTGGTCGGCGTCGACGTCGACCCGACGCTCATCGCGGCAGCCGAGCAGGACCATCCCGGATTGCGCTGGCTCGTCGATGACCTCGCCGAGCTCGACTTGCCCGCGCGCGGCATCACCGAACCGTTCGACCTCATCGTGTCGGCGGGCAACGTCATGACATTCCTTGCCCCAAGCACCCGAGTCCAGGTGCTGGGCCGGTTGCGCGCCCACTTGGCGGGCGACGGACGAGCGGTGATCGGCTTCGGCGCCGGACGCGACTACGAGTTCGCGGAGTTTCTCGACGACGTCGCAGACGCCGGGTTCGCGCCGGATCTGCTGCTGTCCACCTGGGATCTGCGACCGTTCACCGATGACTCCGATTTCCTCGTCGCGATCCTTCGACCGGTGTAGGCCTTTCCGCTTTGCTCAGCTATCGTTTCGGCAGTCTGGCGCGCGGCGGCGAACTCTGTCTGTTCAGTAAGAATTATGGTCACCGTGGCCGCAGGCTGTCATACTCGTCGGATTGCCAGGCGTATATATCGCTCGCCCGTCTGCCTGGGGCGGGTGCAATTGAGCAGGAAGTCCTATGAACGACGCGCGAACACACAGCCGTGGTTCGGGCCCCATGTTCGCCCGTCCGGCCGAAGTGGTCGAGCCGGCTGATCCAGAGACCCTCGGCACGGAACTCGCAGCGTCGCAACGACCGCCGACATGGTCGCTGCGCAATTGGCCGGTCCGCTGGAAAGTCGTCGCAATCGTCGTGGTGCCGTTGGCGCTGGCGATGGTGTTCGGTGGATTACGGATCGCCGGTGCCGTGACCGAGGCCAACGATCTGCGTCGGGCCGCTGACCGCGCCGAAGTCGTTCCGGCCATCACCAAATACATGTCGGCACTCGACGTAGCGGTGCTGGCGACGTCCAACGGGGGCGACGTCGAGGGTGCCAAGAAGAACTACGAGGCGCGCAAACACGAACTGCAGGCGCGGCTGGACGACACCGACGCCGTCCCCGACGTTCGGGCCGGTGTCAACACCATGCTGAACGGCGGCCAGGCCCTACTGGACCGGGTGGCGTCGAACACTATCGGTTTGCGGGAGCGGGTCACCACGTACGCGCCGATCCTGCTGACCGCCGAGAACGCCGTCGACGGGTCGGTACGCGTCGACAACGAGAAGATCCGGGCCGCCGCGCAGGGCCTGAGCCGCGCGATCGGGGCCCGCGGCCAGATGATGATGCAGCAGCTGCTGGTCACCCGCGGCGGGGATCTGCCCGAGCCGGAGTTGCGCACCTCGATGATCACGTTGGCCGGCACCGAGCCGTCGACGCTGTTCGGGATGGCCGAGGTTCTCGGCGTCGGTTCACCGGACGCGAAGAAGCTGCAACAGCAGATGGTGACCCGGATGGCGATCATGTCCGACCCGTCCAGCGTGCTGGTCGACAACCCGGCGCTGCTGCGCTCGATCCAGACCACCGACTCGGTTGCCGCGGAGCTGATCAGGGACACCACTGCCGCGGTGACGAAGTCGGTGGAGGATCGGGCCAACGATCGCCGCGACGCCGCGATCCGGGACACCGTGCTGGTGCTGGCCGCCATCGTGGCCGCATTGGTGATCGTGTTGCTGGTGGCGCGCTCGCTGATCCAGCCGCTGCGGGTATTGCGCGACGGCGCGCTTAAGGTCGCCCACGAGGACCTCGAGCGTGAGATCGCCCGGGTACGGGCCGGCGACGAGCGCGCCCCCGAGCCGCTGCCGGTCTACACCACCGAGGAGATCGGGCAGGTCGCCCATGCCGTCGACGAACTGCATACCCAGGCGTTGCTGCTGGCCGGTGACGAGGCGCGGTTACGGCTGCTGGTCAACGACATGTTCGAGACCATGTCCCGGCGCAACCGATCCCTGGTCGACCAGCAGCTCTCACTGATCGACCGGCTCGAGCGCAACGAGGAGAATCCCGATCGCCTCGAGAGTCTGTTCCGCCTGGACCACCTTGCCGCGCGGATGCGCCGCAACGGCGCGAACCTGCTGGTGCTGGCCGGTGCGCATGGCTCGCGGGGAGACCAGCGCGAACCGGTGCCGCTGGCGACGGTGATCAACGCGGCCACCTCCGAGGTCGAGGACTATCGCCGGGTGGAGACCCCGGCGGTGCCCGAGTGCACCATCGCGGGTGCCGCCGCCGGCGACGTCATCCATCTGCTCGCCGAGTTGATCGACAACGCGCTGCGCTACTCACCGCCGACCGCACCTGTCCGGGTCGCGGCCGCGCGGCGCGACGACGGCGGAGTCCACCTCGAGGTCGTCGACGCCGGTCTGGGCATGACCGACGCTGACCGGCGCATCGCCAACATGCGGCTGCGCGCCGGTGGTGAGGTCACCCCCGACAATGCCCGCCACATGGGTCTGTTCGTCGTGGGCCGGTTGGCCGGCCGGCACGGCATCCGGGTGCGGCTGCGCGGCCCTTCGCGCGACGACCGCCGTTCGGGCACCAGCGCCGAGCTGTATCTGCCGGCATCGGTGCTGGCCGGCGCCGAGCAGGACGGCACGCCGGCCGTGACGCCGACGCGCGCAGTCGACGACGCCGTCTCGGCGGCGGACTACGCTGAGTCCGCCGAATTCGCCGCTGAGACTGAACCGGCGGAGCGCAACGGATCGCATTCGCCTGACTCGCCGTTCAGCCTGTTGCCGCGGCGCACTCCCGGGTCCAGCGGCATCACCGGGACGCCGCCCGGCCCGCCTGTTGAACCCCCTGCGCCGCAACCGTTTTCGGATACCTCCTCGTTCTTCTCCTCGCGAGCACGGGCCAGGCCGGAGCCCGACGTGCCGGAGTCGTATGACGACTGGCCCTCGGATGTCTCGGCTCCGCCGAGCCACGCCCACCGAGCGACCGAGGCGCCCGAGGCGCCCGAGGATCTGATCTATCAGCGGATGCTCTCCGAATGGCTGGTCGATCCGCACGAGTTGGCGCACAGCGCCGACCTGGATTGGAAGTCGGTGTGGGACCGCGGCTGGTCGGTGGCCGCCGAGGCCGAGAACGTGCCCGTCCAGGACCACACCGAGCAGGGCCTGCCGGTGCGTGAACCCGGCGCACGCTTGGTGCCCGGCGCGGCCACCGAGGCGCCCCCCGACCGCGAAGACCGGGTCAACGGGGTCGCGCAGCATCGGGCCCACGAAGACGACGCGGTAGCATTGAACGGCGGATTTGGTTCCGGCCGGCATCAAGCTCCGGCGCGGAATCCCGAAGCGATCCGCTCTTCCATCAGCAGCCACTTCGGTGGCGTGCGCGCCGGACGGTCGCACGCCCGCGAAACACCTCAAGGACCTGATCACGAATGACCAACCAGGCGTATGGCAACTCGCTGGATTGGCTGGTGTCGAACTTCGCCCGCGAGGTACCCGGGGTGTCGCATGCGGTTCTGGTATCCGTCGACGGACTGCTGATGGCTGCCAGTGAGCATCTGCCGACCGACCGGGCGGATCAGCTGGCCGCGGTGTCGTCGGGGCTGGCCAGCCTGGCTACCGGGGCCGCGCAGCTGTTCGACGGCGGTGCAGTGCTGCAGTCGGTGGTGGAGATGCAGAACGGCTACCTGTTGCTGATGCGAGTCGGTGACGGTTCGCATCTGGCCACGTTGGCGTCGACGTCGTGTGACATCGGCCAGATCGGATACGAGATGGCCGTGCTCGTGGAACGGGTGGGCGGCGTCGTCCAGTCGTCGAGACGCGCCCAGTCCATCCAGCACTCGTGAGCCGCAATGGACAGACGCGAGCCGCCGCCACCGCGACCTGAGGCGAGCCTGGTCCGCCCTTACACTTTGACGGCCGGACGGACCGATACCACCGTCGACCTTCCGCTGGAAGCGCCGGTGCAGACGTTGGAGTCGGCGCTCTTTCACAGATGGCCGACTGACGACATGAGAGGAAGAATCGTCCAACTGTGCACCAAAAGCCCCTCGGTTGCCGAAATCTCGGCCCGGCTGAATTTGCCGCTGGGCGTCGCGCGCGTCCTGGTCGGAGACCTGGTGACCGCGGGCTACCTTCGAGTGAGCCCGACCTTGACCGAGCGTTCGACCCGCGATGAACGCCGCGAACTCATAGGAAGGACGCTGCGTGGCCTCCGAGCACTCTGAGCGGCGGGACCCGCGACGGGAAACCGTCTCGACGAAGATCGTTGTGGCGGGCGGGTTCGGCGCCGGCAAGACGACGTTCGTCGGTGCGGTGTCGGAGATCATGCCGCTGCGCACCGAGGCGATGGTCACCGACGCGTCCGCCGGCGTTGACATGCTGGAGGCCACCCCCGACAAGCGGACCACCACGGTGGCCATGGACTTCGGCCGGATCACCCTGGACGAGGATCTGGTGCTCTACCTGTTCGGCACGCCCGGCCAGCGCCGGTTCTGGTTCATGTGGGACGACCTGGTGCGCGGTGCCATCGGAGCGATCGTCCTGGTCGACTGCCGTCGCCTGCAGGACAGTTTCGCTGCCGTCGACTTCTTCGAACACCGCAATCTGCCGTTCCTCATTGCGGTCAACGAATTCGACGGTGCGCCAAGGTATCCGGTCGCCGAAGTGCGCAAAGCACTGGCCCTGGCCCCGCACATTCCGATCATCAGCATCGATGCCCGTGATCGCAGGTCAGCCACCGACGCGCTGATCGCGATCAGCGAATATGCCTTGGCGAGCCTGTCGCCGACCGGCAGCTGACCTCGGTGCTGCATTGGGCCGATCGGTGATCCTCAGCGTTTGAGCCGGATGTGCCACCGGATGAAGGCGCCGTAGGCGACCGACAGTGCGGCCAGCATGAACATGTCGATCACAAAGATGTGCTTCGAGGGTTGCCACCACCGGTCTTCCGTCGGAATTTGCGGGACTTTCACCAGGTGCGGAAAGTCGACCGACGACGCGCCGGCAGCGAATCCCCAGCGGGCCGGCGTCACAAAGGACAGCTGGTTCAGACCGAGCCGGCCGGTCACCGGGATCCCCATCCCGCCGCAAAGCACCAGTTGGGACATGATCGACACCACCAGCAGCGGCATGATCTGCTCGTTCGATTGCGCAACCGCCGACAGCAGCAGGCCGAGCATCGCCGAGGCGACACAAGTGGCGGCAACGGTGAAGAACAGCGACAACGTGGAGCTGCCGAAGAACGGCGGATCCGCAGTGGGCGCGCCCTTGCCGAGCCGGACGATGATCACCGCGATCCCCGCCTGGAGGGTCGCGAAAACGGAGAAAACGACGACCTTCGCCAGCAGGTAGGCCGTGGTGGACAGGCCGACCGCCTGTTCTCGGCGGAAGATCGGGCGTTCGCCGATCAGGTCGCGGATCGTCAACGCGGTCCCCATGAATACCGCCCCGATACAGAGCAGCACCAGAATGTACTGCGGCTGAGTAGGCGCTTGGCCTTGCGGGTCAGCAACACCGAGTCCCGGTTTGTGCCCTTTCACGGTCAGCGTCAGCGCTCCCATCAGGAACGGCAACACCGCCAGGAACACCGTGTAGCCACGGTCGGAGATGACAAGCCGAACCTGACGCCGGGCAATCGTAGACAGCTGCCGCAACAAGTCGGTGTGGACCGGCTCGCCCAAGTCGCCTGGCGCCTCCTGACGCCCGCCCGCCTGGGACGGCAGCTTGTCACCTTTCCGCTCGATGAACCGCCGATTTGCTTCGTCGGGGTCGGCGCCCACCCTGGCGAAGATTTCCGCCCAGTTGCCGGTACCGAAAGCGGACTCGACTTGGCTGGGCGGGCCGCAAAACGCCGTCTTGCCGCCCGGCGCCACCAGCAGGATCTGGTCGCACACGTCAAGGTAGGACACCGAGTGAGTGACCACCAGCACCGTGCGGCCTGCCTCAGCCAGCGACTTCAGCATGAGCATGACCTGACGGTCCAGCGCCGGGTCCAGGCCGGAGGTCGGCTCGTCGAGGATCAGCAGTGAGGGTTGGGTGAGCAGTTCCAGCGCCACCGAGGCGCGTTTGCGCTGGCCACCGGACAGCTTGTCCACCCGGGTATCGGCCTGCTTGGTCAGGTCCAGCTCCTCGAGAACCTGCGCGACGACCTGGGCGCGTTCCTCTTTGCTGGTGTCCGGGGGGAGTCGCAGCTCGGCGGCGTAGCCCAGCGCCTGGTTGACGGTGAGCTGGCGGTGCACGACGTCGTCCTGCGGGACCATCCCGATCCGGCTGCGCATCGTCGCGTACTCGCGGTGGATGTCGTGTCCCTCGAAGGTGATTGCGCCTTGGCTGGGGTTGGTGTATCCGGCAACGAGCCGCGACAGCGTGGTCTTGCCTGCGCCGGACCCGCCGATGATCGCGGTCAGCGTGCCGGGCCGCGCGGTGAACGAGACGTTGTCGATCAGTTCCTTGCCGTCGATCTTGAAGTGAACGCCGTTCACCTCCAGGCCGCCGGTGCGGGTCGCGGCCTCGGTGCGGCGGACCAGGTTGCCGTCGGTGAATACCAGGTCGATGTTGCCGATCGTGACGACGTCGCCCTCACTCAGTACCGCCGAGCCCACCCGCACGCCGTTGACGAACGTGCCGTTGATGCTGCGCGCATCGCGGATCTCGGTGCCCAGCGGCGACTGCACCAGGAACGCATGATGGCGCGACGCCAGCACGTCTTGGATGACGATGTCGTTGTCGTTGGCGCGTCCGATGGTGGCCGAACCGGCCGGCTTCTCCGGCGTCGCGGCTCCCGGCCGGAAAGCCTGGAACATCTTGGTCGCCAGGTTCGCCACTTCGGGAGGCTTGCTGGCGGCCGGCGCCATTTCGGTGCGTGGTGATGGTGGCGGCAGCGGTGGCTGCTGCCGCGGCGGCGGCGGGGCGCTCGGATAACCCGCTCGCTGACCGGCGCCGTTCTGGTACATCGGCTGCGGTGGGGGACCGGGATGAGGCGGGCCGGGCGGATGCGGCCGCATGCCGGGAGACTGCGCTGCGTGGGGGGCGCTACCCCCTCGCGCCGGCTGCGGCTGCGACGGCCGCGGCGGCGGCTGAACCACTCGCATCGACGCGGTCTGTGGCGGCCGGCCGGCCATCCCGGCGTGTCGTCCAACTTCAAAGATCAGCCGCGGCCCGTCCGGATTGCCGATGTTGACCGTCTGGCCGTCGTGGATGTCGACCACCGGGACTCGGCGTCCGTTGACGAATGTTCCGTTCAGTGAACCGTTGTCGATCGCCAGCCAGCGGCCCTGGTCGAACCGCAGCAGTAAATGTGCGCGCGAAATCAGCGGATGCGTGATGCGCATGTCGGCGCGAAGGTCGCGACCGACGACCACGTCATGGCCCGCCGCGAAGGTACGTTCGGATCCGTCGTATCGAACCGTCAGCGCGGGCGGTGCTGATTGATTCATCGAGACAACTGTAGCCGGTTGATTCACCGAACCGACTGTATGCGTTGTGGCGCCGGGCGGTGCAAGACGTGGTCCCGTGGCCCTACCCGACCGGCAATCGGTCCGGCGCGCCGGTCACCACGCAACGGGTGCGGCTGTAGATCGTCGGCATGCATTGATTGCAGTGCGTGCACGCCGAATGCACAGCGTGCTCGTCGCGGATCCGGTTGACCAAGTCCGGCTCGGCCAGCAGCGCGCGGGCCATCGCGACGAAGTCGAATCCTTCGGCCATCGCCAACTCCATCGTTTCCCGATTAGTGATGCCCCCGAGCAAAATCAGCGGCATGGACAGCTCGGCGCGAAACAGCCGGGCGTCCCGCAGCAGATATGCGTCGCGATAGGGATATTGGCGGAGGAACTTGTGACCGGTCATCCGCATCCCCCAGCGCAGCGGCGGCTTGAAGGCGCCGGCGAATTCCTTGATCGGGGCGTCGCCCCGGAATAGATACATCGGGTTGACCAGTGAGCTGCCGGCGGTGAGCTCGAGCGCATCCAGCCCGCCGTCGTCCTGCAACCACTTGGCCGTGGTCAGCGCCTCTTCGAGCGAGATGCCGCCACGCACACCGTCGGCCATGTTGAGTTTGGCGGTCACCGCGATCTGCTGATCGACGGCGCGGCGAACGGCCAACACCAACCCGCGCGCGACCTTGGCCCGGTTCTCCAGCGATCCGCCGAACTCGTCGGCGCGGCGGTTGATCAGCGGGCTCAGAAAAGAACTGGCCAAATAGTTGTGGCCCAAATGGATTTCGACGGCGTCGAACCCGGCGTCGACGGCGAGCCGGGCAGCGTTGGCGTGCGCAGCAATGACGTCGTCGATGTCGTCGCGGGTGGCCTTTTTGGCGAAGCGCATCCCGATCGGGTTGAAGAAGCGTACCGGCGCCAGCGCTCGGGCCTTGTTGGAGCGGGCGTCGGCCACCGGGCCGGCGTGCCCGATCTGCGCGCTCACCGCGGCACCCTCGGCGTGCACAGTGTCGGTGAGCCGGCGCAACCCGGCGACGGCCTCCGGGCGCATCCAGATCTGGTTGCCGCCGGTGCGACCACCGGGGGAGACCGCGCAGTAGGCCACCGTCGTCATGCCGACCCCGCCGGCCGCCGGCAGCCGGTGGTATTCGATCAGATCGTCGGTCACCAGCGCGTCGGGTGTGCGGGCCTCGAACGTCGCCGCTTTGATGATGCGGTTACGCAGTGTCAGCGGACCGAGTTTGGCGGGGGCGAACACGTCGGGGGCGGGCATACCGGCAGCTTAACGGGCAACGCATGAAACACTGTCAGGCGTGGCTGCGAACACACTGGACGGCAAAGCAACACGCGACGAAATCTTCGTCGACCTCAAGCAGCGGGTGGCCGCACTGACGGCCGCGGGACGCACCCCCGGCTTGGGCACCATCCTGGTCGGCGACGATCCCGGCTCGCAGGCCTATGTGCGGGGCAAGCACGCCGACTGTGCCAAGGTCGGCATCACCTCGATCCGCCGTGACCTGCCCGCCGATGTCAGCCAGGCCAAGCTCGACGAGACGATCGACGAACTCAACGCCAACCCCGAATGCACCGGCTACATCGTGCAGCTGCCGCTGCCCAAGCACTTGGACGAGAACGCCGCATTGGAGCGCGTCGACCCCGATAAGGACGCCGACGGGCTGCACCCCACGAACCTGGGCCGGCTCGTGCTCAACACGCCAGGGCCGCTGCCATGTACGCCACGCGGCATCGTGCATCTGCTCCGGCGCTACGACGTGCCGATCGCCGGCGCGCACGTGGTCGTGATCGGTCGCGGCGTGACCGTCGGCCGGCCATTAGGGCTGCTGCTGACCCGCCGCTCGGAAAACGCCACGGTGACGTTGTGCCACACCGCAACTCGTGACCTCGCCGGGCTGACCCGACAGGCCGACATCATCGTGGCCGGCGTCGGCGTGCCGCATCTGCTGACCGCCGACATGGCGCGACCGGGCGCTGCCGTCATCGACGTCGGGGTCAGTCGCACCGACGACGGGCTGGTCGGCGATGTGGCACCGGAGGTGTGGGAGGTCGCCGGCCACGTGTCGCCAAATCCCGGTGGTGTCGGCCCGCTGACCAGGGCTTTCCTGCTGACCAACGTCGTCGAATTGGCTGAGGCCGCGCCGTGAGCGTGTCCGACCGGACCCGCATGATCTTCGCCGCCCAGTGGCCGATCGTGTTGGTCGTGCTGATCTTCGTCGTCGCCTTCGCGCTGGCCGCCGCCAACTTCTGGCGTCGCGGCGCACTGCTGATCGGCATCGGTGTGGGAGCGGCGGCGGTGCTGCGACTAGTGCTGTCCGAGGACCGCGCCGGGCTTTTGGTGGTGCGCAGCAAGGGAACTGACTTTGCCACCACGGCGGTGGTGGCGACCGCGATGGTCTACATCGCGTCGACGATCGACCCGCTGGGGACGGGTTAGATCCCCGGCAACCCCGACATCCCCGGCAGCTGCGGCAGGTTCGGCATGTTGCCGTCCGCCAGCGACGCCATCATCGACGGGCAGTACATCGATATCGCGATGCTGGTGAACAACTGCGCCATGCCGGGCGACATGCCGTTGTTGCCGACCACGTTCGACGCCGCGGAGGCGAACGTTCCGCCCGGCTGAGCCAGCATGGGGCAGATGGACTGACCGAGCTCAGCTGTGCTGCCGGGATCTCCGTAATTGACGCCGGCGCCGTTGAGCGCGGAAAGGAAGCTGTCATCGATCGAGTCGGCCTGTGCCGGCGCCGCCAACGCCGCAGCGGCGATCAGCCCGGTGGATATCGCTAGCGCAATTCTGTTGCGACAGCTGTTCAATGCCGGCATGTTCCGCTCCTCACTCACGTCGCTCCCAGGAACAGTGGGCTACGACAGTCACATTCACGACGCGATGAGGTCAAGGTTTGAACACTATGCGTCTGTTGGGGGCTCGAGTTCGAGCGCGGCCGCGACGATCGGCTTCGCCCAGTCGGGCGTTAATGCCAGGTCGTCGGGGCCGATGATACGTCCCTGATTGACATGCAGCACAAGCCGCGGCTGCGGTGCCTGCCCGGCGGCCGGGTCGGCTTGCGTCGAGTTGTCGTAGACGCGCAACTCGGTGAGCGCGGGCAGCAGACGGACCAGGTTGAGTCGGCTGTGCCGGTAGCGGCGCCGGATGTCCGCGTCGGGAATGTCGTGGCCGCCGCCACGAACTCGCTGCCGGACCCGCTCGATGTGCGCGTCGGCGCTGGCCAGCCCGACGTAGAAGACCCGCACCTCGATTCCCTGCGACGCGGCGCCGGCGATCAGCCGGGTCATCGTGCTCCCGCCCAGTGTGGTCTCTATCGCGAAATCGAGGTGTTCCCGGATTGCCCTCTCCAGCAAGCGTTTTCCCTGCTGCCACGCCAGCGAGTTGGCGCTGGCCTGGTCCAGGCTCGGATTCGCCGCCAGCACCGCGCGCGCCGCCTCGTCGGGATTGAAGTAGTCCGCTCCGGCGGCGCGTATTGCCGCACCGCCGATACTGCTCTTACCGGCGCCGTTGACACCGGCGAGCACGTACAACCGGGCCGGCGGCGCACCGTCGTTGCTGGCCACCGGGTGGTTATCGGCGCGGCTTTTCCCGGGCGGCCTGCACCGCGGCGCGGCCCAGCTGCGCAGGCGTGGCGTCGAATGCGGCCGCGATCGCGGCCTTGCTCTGCGGCCGCTGCATCCGGTCGAGCAGGTCGTCGAAACGGTCGCTCAACTCATCGAGGGCGGGCTCGCGCGAGCGGGTCAGCGCTTCGAATTCGGCCACCGACAACAGCACCGCCTTGGGCGTGTTGTGCTTGGTGATCGCAACGGCGCCGGAGAGCGCGGCTTCCTCGAAGACAGCTCCGAACTGATTTTTGAAGCGGGTGGCCGCGACGGTCGGCAGGTCGACCAGTTTGCCGTCACGATTGCGGAAGGTCAGGGTGGTCATGGTGCCTCCCTTTCGTTCGTAGGCCGAGTCTAGCCAATACAGCCATTATAGCCAATTTGGCTAGTTAGTCCGACACGTCGCCCGGGTCGACGGATATCGCCGTTTCGTCGCCGACAATTCGGAGATGACACCTTCCAGGCCGTGCCGTGCCGCGTGAAATCTCGCGGCAGACGTTTCTGCGGGGTGCGGTCGGAGCGGTAGCCGCCGGCGCAGTTTTCGGATCGGGTCGAGTCGGCTCGGTCCGGGCCGGTGCAGAACCGGCCGCCTCCGGCTGGGAGGGGCTTGCCAGCGCCCTCGGCGGGCATGTGCTCACACCCGGCGACGGTGGTCAATTCGCAACGGCCAAACAGGTTTTCAATACCAACTACAACGGCTCGACACCGGCGGCCATCGTCACCCCGACGTCGGCGGCCGATGTGCAGAAGGCGATGGCATTCGCCACTGCCCACAACCTCAAGGTCGCCCCGCGCAGTGGCGGGCACTCCTATGTCGGCGCCTCCACGGCGAACGGCACCATGGTGCTCGACCTGCGTCAGCTGTCCGGCGGAATCAATTACGACGCCGCCACCGGCCAGGTCACCGTCACGCCGGCGACCAGTCTGTACGCGCTGCACGAGGCGCTGGCCGCAACCGGGCGGGGGATCGCGACGGGTACCTGCCCGTCGGTCGGCACCGCCGGGCATGCCCTGGGCGGGGGCCTGGGCGCTCAATCCCGGCACGCGGGATTGATGTGTGACGCGTTGACGTCGGCGTCGGTGGTGCTGCCCAGCGGCGAGGCGGTCACCGCGTCTGCGGCCAACCACCCCGATCTGTTCTGGGCGTTGCGCGGCGGCGGTGGCGGCAACTTCGGGGTGACAACCTCGCTGACCTTCGCCACGTTCCCCACCGGCGACGTCGACGCCGTGAACCTCACTTTTCCGCCGCAGGCCTTCGCACAGGTTCTGCTCGGTTGGCAGAAATGGCTGAGTACGGCCGATCGCAGCAGCTGGGCACTGGCCGACAGCACCACCGACGCGATGGGTACGCACTGTCGCATCCTGGCGACCTGCCCGGCCGGGTCGGGCAGCAGTGTGGCCGCCGCGATCACATCAGCTGTCGGAGTACAACCGACCGGTACCGAGAACCACACGTTCAACTATCTGGACCTGGTGCGGTATCTGGCCGTCGGGAACCTCAACCCGTCGCCGCTTGGCTATGTCGGCGGATCCGACGTCTTCCCCACCATCAACGCCGGCGCCGCGCAGGGGATCGCCGCGGCAGTGGACGCCTTTCCGCGTGGCGCAGGCCGCATGTTGGCGATCATGCACGCGCTCGACGGCGCGCTCGCCACTGTGGCACCGGGAGCTACCGCCTTCCCGTGGCGCCGGCAGTCCGCGCTGGTGCAGTGGTACGTCGAAACAGCCGGTTCCCCGTCGGCTGCCACCAACTGGTTGGCCACGGCTCACCAAGCGGTGCAACCGTATTCGGTCGGCGGCTACGTGAACTACATCGAAGTGAACCAGCCGCCCTCGCGCTATTTCGGCCCGAACCTGCCCCAGCTGAGCGCCGTACGGCAGAAATACGACCCCCGACGGATCATGTTCTCCGGGTTGAACTTCTGAACCCTCGAACGTCGACTTGTTGTGCCGCAAACCGCGAATTCGCCCAACAACTCGACGTTCGGGCGCAAGTTCAGGACAGCGTGGCGCGTACGCAGACCGTCACGTACGGCAGTGCCAGGCCTTCGGTGCTGGCCAGCGCCGGATGGGTGGCCAGCAACTCGCGTACCTCATCGAGCGTCTTGCTACGCACTTCGGTCGGCGAGGTGATGCAGTAGCTGCGAGACGCCACCAGGTCGATAAGAGCTTGCGGCGTCAAGTAACTCGTCCACTCGACCTGATGGCGCTGCACGTCCGTGAAGGGCCCGGGCAGCGTCACTTTGTCACGGACCGGGTCACCGTCGCGCCCGATGATGCGACCCAGCTCGCGCACCCAGCCGAGCCGCTCGTCGCGAGTGTTCCATACCAGGGCCAGCCGGCCGCCGGGTCGCAGCACCCGGGCCACTTCCGGAATTGCGCGTGCCGGGTCGAACCAATGCCACGCCTGGGCGACCAGCACCGCGTCAACGCTGTTGTCCGCCAGCGGAATCTCTTCGGCGGTACCCAGTAATGCCGGGGTGTCGGGCAACGAGCTGCGCAGCACCTCCAACATCTCAGCGATCGGATCCACCGCCACCACGGCCAGGCCACGTTCAACCAGCCGAGTGGTCAGCTTGCCGGTCCCCGCGCCAAGGTCGAGCACATTGCGGACCTCAGCCGGCAGCAGCCAGTCGATGGCCTCCGGCGGGTAAGACGGACGGCCCCGCTCGTAGGCGGCCGCTTCGGCGCCGAACGACAGCGAGCGGGCTTGCCGGGAGCGGGTCACCGCCGGCGCACACCTTCGCCGGCGGCTATATCCAGCGTCCGTCGCACCAATTCGCCGACGGCTTCGGATTCCACCAAAAAGCCGTCATGTCCGTAGATCGAGTCGATGACCTGTAGCTCGGTGCATCCCGGCATCAGGTCAGCCAGTTCCTCCTGCAGCCGCAGCGGAAAGAGCCGGTCGGAAGTAATGCCGCCGATCACCACCGGTACCGGACAGCCGCGCAGTGCCTCGGCGACCCCACCGCGGTCGCGACCGACGTCGTGTCCAATCATCGCGTGGGTCAAGGCCACATAGCTTCCGGCATCGAACCGGGCGACCAACTTGCTGCTCTGATACTCCAGATAACCTTGCACGGAGTAACGACCGCCCGTCGCCGGATCTTCGCCGCTCTGAGCATCATTGGCGAAGCGGGTGTCCAACTCGAGCTCGCCCCGGAAAGCCAGGTGCGCGAATTGGCGGGCGATCGCCAGTCCGACGTCGGGTGTGCGGCCGGTGCCGTGGTAGTCACCGCCCTGCCAGTTCGGGTCGGCCTCGATCGCTCTGAGCTGGCTGACCTGGGTGCCGATCTCGTCGGCAGTGCTACGCGCACCCACCGCCAATAGCAACGCGGACGCAACCTCGTCGGGGTGGCCGATAATCCATTCCAGCGCCCGTGCGCCGCCCATCGATCCGCCGACGACGGCGGCAACTTTGGTGATGCCCAGTGCGGCCAACGCCGCGATGTCTGCCTCCACCTGATCGCGAATCGTGACAAGCGGAAACCGTGAGCCCCAGGGTTTTCCGTCGGGAGCCAGTGAGCTGGGCCCGGTTGAGCCGCGGCAGCCGCCCAGCACGTTGGTGGACAGTGCGCACCAACGGTTGGTGTCGATCGGCGCACCCGGCCCGGCGATGCCGTCCCACCAGCCCGGCGTAGGCTGCCCGGGCCCGGCGGGGCCGGTGATGTGCGAATCGCCGGTGAGCGCGTGCAACACCACGACGACGTTGTCGCGTGACGGCGACAACTCTCCCCACCGCTGTACGGCGATCTGGACGTCGTCGAGCACTACGCCGCTTTCCAGCGTCAGCGAACCGACGTCAACGACGCCGAGTTCCCCTTCGGCGGGAAGCGCTTGAGTTGGCACGTCGAAGATTGTCACCCAAGCCTCCTCAGAATGCCGCCACGGCCTGCGGGTCGCCGGCGGCGGCTCCGAATTTGCGAGCTGCGGCAAAGCCGAGCTCGAGGTCGGCCAGGATGTCGTCGATGCCCTCGACCCCAACGGCCAACCGCACCAGTCCTGGGCTGACGCCGCTCGACAGCTGCTCGTCGGGACTGAGTTGGGAGTGGGTCGTCGATGCCGGGTGGATCACCAGCGACCGCACATCCCCGATGTTGGCGACGTGGCTGTGCAGTTGCAGCGCATTGACAAACGCCTTGCCGGCCTCCACGCCGCCGGCCAACTCGAAGGCCAGCACTGCGCCGGTTCCTCTGGGCGCCAGCTTCTGTCCCAGCTCGTACCACGGCGAGCTCGGCAGCCCGGCGTAGTTGACCGACACCACGTCGTCATGACCGGCCAAAAACTCGGCGACCCGCTGGGCGTTGGCGACGTGACGCTCCATCCGCAGACTCAAGGTTTCCAGTCCCTGCGCGACCAGGAACGCGTTGAACGGCGAGGCCGCAGAACCATAGTCGCGCAGCAGTTGCACCCGGGCCTTGAGCGCGAACGCGGGCGGCCCCAATTCCGCGTACACCACGCCGTGGTAACTGGGGTCGGGCGTGGTGAAGTCGGGAAAACGACCGCCCGTCCAGTCGAACGTGCCACCGTCGACGATGACACCGGCGATCGCGGCGCCATGGCCACCCAGGTATTTGGTGGCCGAATGGACCACGACGTCGGCGCCCTGGGCGATCGGCTGGATCAGGTAGGGGGTGGCGACGGTGTTGTCGACGATCAGCGGCAGCCCGTTCTGGTGGGCAATAGCGGCCACGCCCGGGGTATCCAGCACGTCGATCTGCGGATTGGAGATCGTCTCGGCGAAGAACGCCTTGGTGTTGGGCCGGATCGCCGAACGCCAGGACTCCAGGTTGTCGGGGTCGTCGATGAAGGTGACCTCGACGCCGATCTTGGCCAGCGAATAGTGGAACAGGTTGTAGGTGCCGCCGTAGAGCCGCGGACTGGAGACGATGTGGTCACCGGCGCCGGCCAGGTTCAGCAGCGCGAACGTCGACGCCGCTTGACCGGAGGCCAGGAACAGTGCGGCCACCCCGCCCTCGAGCGCGGCGATGCGCTGCTCGACGACGTCGGCGGTCGGGTTCATGATCCGGGTGTAGATGTTTCCCGGGACTTCCAGCCCGAACAGCGCCGCCGCGTGTGCGGTGTCATCGAAGGTGAAGGAGGTGGTCTGGTAGATCGGCAGGGCGCGTGCATGGGTGGTCGGGTCCGGCCGCTGCCCGACATGGATTTGTTTGGTTTCAAATGACCAATGCGCGGTCGGATCGTTGTCGTCGTTCTCGTCAGCGCTCATGTGCATGCTTTCTGTCAATGGCTTGCATGGGGGCGGTTGCTCGTAGGCGCCCGGGACGCCATCCGGAGAAGACGTCAACCGGCAGCCATTCGGTCAGCAACGGTGAGACACGATGGGCCGGCCCCAATAGGCGTGCATCAGGTTTCCCTGTCTACTCGGGGGGCCCGTCACGGCGGACCCGCGCTTGCCGCGTAGCCGGTTGTGGCTACTCAACCTGGTCATCACCCGGGGCACCCCACCGCGGTTGGAGGGTTGCCGGCCAGCAAGCCGGGGCTTGAACGCTGGCACTCATGACCGACCTGAAGCTTATCGCACGCCGGCGATACGCCGCCACCTGACTCGCCGACGATGCAGACCGCGAGCAGGATAAACGCCCTTGATAACGCTCGACCCCTTTACCGCTGCCGATTACCGGGTACGCGATACTGGCAGCCACCGAGACATACGCCAGCCGCTGACAAATCTGACTTGAGACGCCGGGAGACAGACCGTGTGCGCCGAACAGCCGACCATCATCTACACGTTGACCGACGAGGCGCCGCTGTTGGCGACATACGCCTTTCTGCCGATCGTGCGGGCCTTTGCCGAACCGGCGGGCATCAAGATCGAAGCCAGCGACATCTCGGTGGCGGCCCGTATCTTGGCCGCTTTCCCCGATTACCTCACCGAAGAGCAGCGCGTGCCGGACAACCTCGCCGAACTCGGCCGGCTGACGCAGCTGCCCGACACCACCATCATCAAGCTGCCCAACATCAGCGCCTCGGTGCCACAGCTGGTGGCGGCGATCAAAGAGCTGCAGGAAAAGGGATTCAAAGTTCCCGACTACCCGGAGAACCCGAAAACCGATCAGGAACGGGAGCTGAGAAAGCGCTACGCCAATGTTTTGGGTAGCGCGGTGAATCCGGTGCTGCGGGAAGGCAACTCGGATCGCCGTGCGCCCAAGGCGGTCAAGGAGTACGCGCGCAAGCACCCGCACAGCATGGGGGAGTGGTCGATGGCGTCGCGCACTCACGTGGCGACCATGCGGCACGGCGACTTCTATCACGGCGAGAAGTCGATGACGCTGGACCGCGCGCGCGAGGTGAAGATGGAGCTGGTGACCAAAAGCGGCGAGACGATCGTGCTCAAGCCGAAGGTGCCACTGGCCGAAGGCGACATCATCGACAGCATGTTCATGAGCGTGCGAGCTCTGCGCGAGTTCTACGAGGAACAGATGGAGGATGCACGCAAGACCGGCGTGATGTTCTCCCTGCACGTCAAGGCCACGATGATGAAGGTCAGCCACCCCATCGTGTTCGGCCACGCAGTCAAGGTCTTCTACTCCGACGCGTTCGCCAAGCATCAGAAGCTGTTCGACGAGCTCGGGGTCAACGTCAACAACGGCCTGGTGGACCTCTACAACAAAATCGAGTCGCTGCCCGCATCGCAGCACGACGAGATCATTCGCGACCTGCACGCCTGTCACGAGCACCGCCCCGAGTTGGCCATGGTCGATTCGGCCAAGGGAATCTCGAACTTCCACTCGCCCAGCGACGTGATCGTAGACGCTTCGATGCCGGCGATGATCCGCGCCGGCGGCAAGATGTACGGCGCCGACGGACGGCAAAAGGACACCAAGGCCGTCAACCCCGAGTCCACGTTCGCCCGCATCTACCAGGAAATCATCAACTTCTGCAAGACCAACGGCGCTTTCGACCCGGCGACCATGGGCACCGTTCCCAACGTCGGGCTGATGGCGCAGCAGGCCGAGGAATACGGGTCGCACGACAAGACATTCGAGCTAGCCCACGATGGCGTCGCCAACATCGTGGACCTCGACACCGGCGAAGTGCTGCTGTCACAGAATGTGGAAGCCGGCGACATCTGGCGGATGCCGATCGTGCGGGACGCGCCGATCCGCGACTGGGTGAAGCTGGCCGTCACCCGCGCCCGTAACTCCGGCATGCCGGTGCTGTTTTGGCTGGACCCCTACCGGCCCCACGAAAACGAACTGATCAAGAAGGTCAGGACGTATCTGAAAGATCACGACACCGAGGGCCTCGACATCCAGATCATGTCGCAGGTTCGTTCGATGCGATACACCTTGGAACGGCTGATCCGCGGGCTGGACACCATCGCCGCGACCGGCAACATCCTGCGCGACTACCTGACCGACCTGTTTCCGATCCTGGAGTTGGGCACCAGCGCCAAGATGCTGTCCATCGTGCCGTTGATGGCCGGCGGCGGAATGTATGAAACCGGGGCGGGCGGGTCGGCGCCCAAGCACGTCAAGCAACTGGTGGAGGAGAATCACCTGCGCTGGGACTCGCTGGGCGAGTTCCTGGCACTGGGCGCCAGCCTGGAGGATATGGGCGCCAAGATCGGCAACGAGCGCGCCGAGATTCTGGGCACGACGCTGGATGCCGCGATCGGCAAGCTGCTGGACAACAACAAGAGCCCGTCGCGCAAGACCGGTGAGCTCGACAACCGCGGCAGCCAGTTCTATCTGGCCATGTACTGGGCGCAAGAGCTGGCGGCCCAGAACGATGACGAGGATCTGCGGAAGCACTTCACCGCACTGGCCGATGCCCTGAAGGAAAACGAAGACGTCATCGTTGCCGAACTGGCCGAGGCGCAGGGCGAGGCGGTCGACATCGGCGGCTACTACGCGCCGGACGCCGCCTTGACGACTGCGGTGATGCGCCCGAGTAAAACACTCAACGCTGCACTCGACGCCCAGGTCACGACCGCCTGAATCCTGATTGTTCAGAACCGTCCGGTCCGGGGCACCCCTTGTAGTGTTGGGTCGAGAGAGATTGCTCACCCGCGGGCTCACCAGGTTGCCCACAAGGCGGCGTTAATCGTCGGGTAGGAGGATCGGACTCAGATGTCTGACGGCGGAAAGATCAAAGTCAAAGGCACGGTAGTAGAGCTCGACGGCGACGAGATGACACGTGTTATCTGGCAGTGGATCAAGGATTTGCTGATCTTTCCGCACCTCGACATCAACCTGGATTACTACGACCTGGGCATCGAGCACCGCGACGACACGGACGACCAGGTGACGATCGACTGCGCCTATGCCATCAAGAAGCACGGCGTCGGCGTCAAGTGCGCGACCATCACCCCCGACGAGGCCCGCGTCAAGGAGTTCGACCTCAAGACCATGTGGTCGTCGCCGAACGGAACGATCCGAAACATTCTGGGCGGCACAATATTTCGCGAGCCGATCATGATTTCGAACGTTCCGCGGTTGGTTCCCGGGTGGAAGAAGCCGATTATCATCGGCCGGCACGCTTTTGGCGACCAGTATCGTGCGACGAACTTCAAAGTGGACCGCCCCGGCACCGTCACACTGACCTTCACGCCCAATGACGACAGCGAGCCGGTTGTGCATGAAATGGTGAGCATTCCCGAAGACGGCGGTGTGGTGATGGGGATGTACAACTTCAAGGAATCGATCCAGGACTTCGCCCGCACGTCGTTTGCCTATGGCCTGCAAGAGAACTACCCGGTGTACCTGTCGACCAAGAACACCATCCTCAAGTCTTATGACGGCATGTTCAAAGATGAGTTCCAGCGCATCTACGACGAGGAGTTCAAGGACAAGTTCGACAAAGCCGGACTGACCTACGAGCACCGGTTGATCGACGACATGGTGGCGGCCTGCCTGAAGTGGGAGGGCGGCTATGTCTGGGCCTGCAAGAACTATGACGGCGACGTGCAATCCGACGCGGTGGCGCAGGGCTACGGTTCACTCGGGCTGATGACGTCGGTGCTGATGACCGCCGATGGTAAGACGGTCGAGGCCGAAGCCGCGCATGGCACCGTCACGCGGCATTTCCGTCAGTACCAGGAAGGCAAGCCCACCTCCACCAACCCGATCGCCTCGATCTTCGCGTGGACCCGGGGGTTGCAGCACCGCGGCAAGCTGGACAACACCCCCGAGGTGAGCGAGTTCGCTCAGAAGCTGGAAGACGTCGTCGTCACCACCGTCGAGGGTGGCCAGATGACCAAGGACCTCGCACTGCTGATCGGTAAGGATCAAGACTGGCAGACCAGCGAGGAGTTCCTCAACACGATCGCCGAGAACCTGGACAAGGCCCTCAGCTCGACCTGATCTCGCGAATCGGCGGGCTGTATTGGTCGAGGAAATCGGTGATGACTTCGGTGATGCGGCCCGGCGCTTCGAACATCGGGATGTGACCGACACCGTCCAGCTCAGTCACCTGCGTGCCCTTGGGAAGTTGGCCCCTGAAGTAGCGGTGGGATCTCGGCCCCGGAAAGACCCGGTCCTTTTCGCAGATCACCAGATGGGCGGGAACGGCGGTCTGCGCCAAGTCCGCCAGTCCGGGCATCAACAGCGCTTTGATCAGCAACTGGAAGTAGGCCGGGCAGTGCGCAACGTCGTCGATGATCGCCCGGAGCTCGGCTTCGCTGACGCCTTCCGGTGGTCCACTGATCGGCAGGGTGGCCAGCCGGCGGCTGAACGGCAGTTGCAACGCGCGCGGCCCGAGCCAGCGGGCCAGCGCCCATACCGGCATGCCCATCACGAACTTGGCGATCACCTCGAACTTGGTCGGGCTCCACCGCGTCCATCCGCCCGCCGGGGCGATTCCGGTGATGGTGCGGGCCCGGCCCCGGCTCTCCAGTTCGAACGCCACCCAGCCGCCCAGCGAGTTGCCGACGATGTGGGCGGTGTTCCAGCCCAGCTCATCGAGTTGCCGCTCCACGTGATCGGCCAGTACCTCCGAGCTCAGAAACCAGGTACCCGAGTAGGGCCCGCCGTTGTGGCCGGCCATCGTCGGGGCGAACACCTCATAGCGGCCGGTGTCGGCCAATTGCTGGGCGACGGTCTCCCATACCAGCTGCGAGATCAGAAAAGGATGTAGCAGCAGGACCGGTTCTCCGGTACCCAGATGAATTGGCGCGCGCATATGCCGACACTATGGCGATACCGCCGGTACTCGCAATTGCGCCATTGGAATTGCAGATCGCCGGCGTCTTGCGACTGATTCGCGAATGACGGGATTGGCATGCCATAATCCGCCGGTAAGGCGACGACGTTGCAGGAAGCCGGTGCAAGTCCGGCGCGGTCCCGCCACTGTCATCGGGGAGCGACCCTCATCCGCCACGGCTGCGAGCTGGAAGGCGAGGCGAGCAACGATCCGAGAGCCAGGACACTCGCGTCGTCGCATCCTGCTACCCGGGGCGGTGTACCCCGAGAGAGCTGACGAATCGCCATGCCATGCATGTCAGGGTCGGCCGTCGCGGCTGCCCATTTCGATAAATCCGCTGCGATTTCAGGTAGTGGGCGGTGACCGCGCCAATTTGGATGGCCGCGCCGCCGGAAGTGCATTCGACGCTGCTGTCCAGTGGTCCCGGCCCCGGCTCGCTGCTGGCCGCTGCGACGGCGTGGAATTCGCTGGGCACCGAATACCTCGAGGCGGCTGAGGAACTCACCGCGCTGTTGGGAGCGGTGCAGGCCGGGACGTGGGACGGTCCGACCGCCGAGAGCTACGTGGCCGCCCACGCGCCGTATCTGGCGTGGCTGATGCAAGCCGCCACCGATAGCGCCGTGCGAGCGGCCCGGCATGAAACCGCCGCCACGGCCTACATCAGTGCGCTGGCGGCCATGCCGACGCTGGCCGAGCTGGCCGCCAACCATGCCGCCCACGCGGCGTTGGTGGCGACGAATTTCTTCGGCGTCAACGCGATTCCGATCGCGCTGAACGAGGCCGACTACGTGCGGATGTGGATTCAGGCCGCCACCGTGATGGGCACCTATCAAACTGTCGCCACCGCTGCGGTCGCGGCGTCACCGCAAACCACGCCTGCGCCGCAGATCATGAAAGCCGACACCTCGGCGGCCGCTGCCGATCAGCCGTCACCGCTGCCCCCCGACCGGCAGGACGACGTCCTTGATTGGCTGAACAACAGCGGGTTCACCGACTTTTTCGACAGGGTCTTCCAACCGCTGATCGACGGTCTGATGAGCGACCCGTTCTTCCAGGACATGTTCGCCGGGTTTGATCCCTGGCTGCCGGTGCTCGGTAATCCGCTGACCTACCTCAACCCGGCCAACATTGCGTTCGCCCTCGGCTACCCGATGGACATCGGAACGTACGTTGCGCTGCTGTCGCAAACCTTCGGATTCATCGGGGCGGATCTTGCCGCCGCATTCGCGACCGGTAACCCCGCGACGATCGCTTTCACCATTCTGTTCACCACCGTCGAAGCCATCGGCACGATCATCACCGACACCATCGCGCTGCTCAAGACTTTGCTGGAGACGACCCTGCTGCCGGTTTTTCTGCCGCTGCTGACCCTTCCGTTGGTTCCGCTGGTGGCTGCACCGGTACTGCTGGGCGGCGCCGTGGGCGTGGGTTTGCACCTGCACGGCATCCCGGTGATGCCCGTCATCCCGGCCCCTCCGCCGTTGGCATTGGCGCTGGCGCCGACCCCGCCTCCCGTCCCGGCTCCGGCACCTGCACCGTCGCCCGTCCCCGCGCCGGCAACGGCCCCGGCGCCGCCGGCACCCGTGGCCCCGCCGCCGGCGCCGTCAGCGCCACCGGTGGGTCTGACCATGGACGGGTTGGCGTACATGCTCGGTGGACTGACCGCCGATGCGCGGCGGGCGGCCAGCACCAGCGCCCGCCGCAAGAAGGCGCGACATGCCCACGGTGCTCAGCCTTTGGTGGCTGCGGCGGCTATGGAAGACCAGGCCCCGGGTGGGCGGCACCGGCGGGCGGAGGTCACACAACTGGGCCGCGGGTACGAATACATGGACCTGGAGTCAGAGCCCGCGGTCGTGGCCTCGGATCAGGGCGCGGGACCAATGGGATTTGCCGGGACCGAACGCACGGTGGCCGGGGCACAGCCGGCGGGGTTGACCACAGTGACCGGTGACTCCTACGGCGGCGGCTCCACGGCGCCGATGATGCCGCGCACCTGGGATCACGGGCCCGACTGAGTGACCGTGGGCCGCCGGCCGGGGCCCGCGTGAAAAGATCGAGCCATCATGAACACCGCTACCGCAACCCGCCGGGTCTTCTCCGGTGTGCAGCCCACCTCTGACTCGCTTCACCTCGGCAATGCTCTGGGTGCGGTGACTCATTGGGCCGAGTTGCAGGACGACCATGACACGTTCTTCTGCGTGGTCGACCTGCACGCCATCACCATCCCGCAGGAGCCCGACGTGTTGCGGCGGCGCACGCTGGTCACCGCGGCGCAGTATCTCGCGCTGGGCGTCGACCCGGCCCGCAGCACGATCTTCGTGCAAAGTCACGTGCCGGCCCACACGCAGCTGGCTTGGGTGCTGGGCTGTTTCACCGGTTTCGGCCAGGCCTCCCGGATGACGCAGTTCAAAGACAAGTCGACGCGCCAGGGCGCCGAGTCGACGACGGTGGGGCTGTTCACCTACCCGGTACTGCAGGCTGCCGACGTGCTGGCCTATGACGCCGAACTGGTGCCGGTCGGCGAGGACCAGCGCCAGCATCTCGAATTGGCCCGCGATGTCGCGCAGCGCTTCAACAGCCGGTTCCCGGATACTTTCGTCGTTCCCGACCTGCTCATCCCCAAGGTCACCGCGAAGATCTACGATTTGCAAGACCCGTCAGCCAAGATGAGCAAATCGGCAGCGACCGACGCCGGCCTGATCAACTTGCTCGACGATCCGCGGTTGTCGGCCAAGAAGATTCGCTCGGCGGTAACCGACAGCGAACGCGACATCCGCTATGACCCGGTGGCCAAACCCGGGGTGTCGAATCTGCTCGGGATCCAGTCCGCGGTCAGCGGTGTCGACCTCGACACCTTGGTAGGGCATTACGCCGGGCGGGGCTATGGCGACCTGAAGAAGGACACCGCCGACGCCGTCGTCGAATTCGTGACACCGATCAAGACCCGGGTCGACGAGTTGCTCGCAGATCCGGCCGAATTGGAGTCAGTGCTGGCTAATGGGGCGGCACGAGCGCAGGATGTGGCGGCAAAAACGGTCGATCGTGTCTACGACCGGCTAGGGTTTCTTCCACGACGTTTCTAGTCCGCGACGATGCGGAGGTCATGAGCGAATCGGCCCAACCCGGACTTCTGGATCGGCTGCGTGCGCGGTACGGGTGGTTCGACCGCGTGATGCAGGCCAACGAGCGTTTCAATGACGCCAGGGGCAACTATTTCGCGGCCGGCCTCACCTACTACACGATCTTTGCGCTGTTTCCCTTGCTGATGGTCGGTTTCGCCGTTGGCGGCTTCGTCTTGTCGCGCCGGCCCGCGCTACTGGCCGAGATCGACCACAAGGTGCGGGCCAGTGTGCCCGGTAACTTGGGCCAACAGGTCGTCGATTTGATGAATACCGCGATCGACTCGCGCGCCTCAGTCGGCCTGATCGGTTTGGCCACCGCGGCGTGGGCGGGCCTGAGCTGGATGGCCCATCTCCGCGAAGCGCTCAGCGAGATGTGGATGCAGCGCGGCGAGCGACCCGGATTCGTCCGGACCAAGCTGTCGGATCTGTTTGCGATGGTGTCCACGTTCGTCGCGATCATCGCGACCTTGGCGCTGAGCGCGCTGGCCAGTGCCGCACCGATGGCCAAAGTGCTTGGCTGGCTGGGCATTCACAACGTGCCGATGCTGGACGTGATCTTCCGCGGCGTGTCGGTGTTGATGTCGGTGGTGGTGTCGTGGCTGGTGTTCACCTGGATGATCGCCCGGCTGCCCCGGGCGTCGATCAGCTTTGCCAGCTCGATACGAGCCGGACTGCTCGCCGCGATCGGGTTCGAGGTGTTCAAGTTGGTCGGGTCGATCTATCTGCGGTCGGTGCTGCATACCCCGGCCGGCGCGACGTTCGGCCCGGTGCTGGGGTTGATGGTGTTCGTCTACATCACCGCCCGTCTGCTGTTGTTCGCTACCGCTTGGGCGGCGACTTCACCGGAGAATCTGCTCGCCGCGCCCGTAGCGCCGCCCGACCCGGCGATGATCACCCCCCGGGTGCAGTCCGACGACGGTTTGAGCGCTCGGCAGGTGCTGGCCGCGGTAGCGGCGGGAGCTATTGGCGCACTGGGGCTTTCCCGGCTGCTGCGTCGGCGTTAACTGGCCACCTTGAGGCCGACGATGCAACCGACGACGCCGGCGATGAGCAGCACCTTGATCAGTGACGCGGCTTCGTCTCCGGTCAGCATGGCGTAAGCGACGGTGAGCACCGCGCCGATGCCCACCCACACCGCATAGCTGGTTCCGGTCGGCAAGCTGCGCATCGCGAACGCCAACCCCGCCATCGACAACGTCAGCGCTATAACGAAAACCAGTGAGGCGCCCAGTCGGGAGAAGCCGTCGGATCGGTTCAGGGCCGTCGCCCACACCGCTTCCAGCATTCCGGATATCACCAACACCACCCAGGCCATCGTGCACCTCCGCAGCGCCGTCTTGTCTGGCCCGGTACGGTGCACCTCGTCGGGTTGTCAGTTGCTGACCGGCTCGAGGATAGCAAAGCCTAAGGGAGCCCGGCTCTTCCGAGCTCTGCGGTCACCTGCTGCGCGAAGATGGTGGCGGCTTTGAGTGGACGGACCATCACGGTCAATTCGTCGATCAAGCCGTCGTCGCGACTGTGCAGGAAGTCGCAGCCCTGGATCTGCAAACCGTCCACGGTGGCGTTGAACAGTAACGCGTGATCGGCGGCGCCTGCGTCGATTTCCCTTTCGAAGCGAAATTCGTGCAAGACGGTCGCGACCGCGGAGATGATCGCTGCCACGGTGGTCCGGCCGGTGTAGGGCCGGTGCGCGACTGGGCTGTGCAGAACTACGTCGTCGGTGAACAGTGTGCCGATTGTGTCGATATCGCCCGCCTCGACGGCGGCGCGGAATGCATGCATGCTCACATCACCGGCGCGCGGCCAACGGCTACGGTGACCGCGGCGATCAGAATCAGGATGTTCACCGCGACACTGCGCGGCTCACGAAGATACGCGTGCGAGCTCATTGCGCCTATCATGACGACCACGAAGCCGAGCGCGGCGAGCGAAGTCAGGTACGGCGCGACTCCGGTGATCGTGGGCATCAGGATTCCTACGGCGCCAAGCAATTCGCAGAACGCGGTCACGCGGACCACCGGCAGCGGAAACGGCGCAACACCGGTTTGGCCGGTTGCGATGAGCCGGTCCTTGGGCCAGCTGATTTTCGCCAGCCCGGACACCGTAAAGACGACGGCAAGCAACACTTGCAGGGTCCACAGCAGTACATTCATCGTGTCCTCCAGATCGAATGGGTTCACGGTTAAGACGTGGCACCGTCGCCGGATGTGACAGCAGCTGTCAGGACACCGGTGGGCAGCTAGCCCTCAGCTAGCCCAACACCGTGGGTTCGAGCCATTCGCCGCAGGCCATCACGGCGGTCACCACTAGATCACCGTCCAGCACGACAAGGTTGGCTTTGCGGCCGGTGCAGAGCGCCCCGACGTCATTCAGCCCGAGCGCACGCGCCGGGGTCGCCGACGTCATCTGCACCGCAGCGAGCAGCCCCGCATCCACGGCCGCCGCCCGGAAGAGTTGATCCATGGTCGCGGTGCTGCCCGCGATGGTCGACGTCCCCCGCGCCCGTGGCACCGTCGAGACGACCTCAATTTCCATTGTCCCGAGCCGAAACTCGCCGTCGCCGATCCCGGCCGCCGAAATAGCGTCGGTGACCACCGCCACCCGATCAGGTCCTGCCGTCGCGATCACCGCCGACAGCACAGCGGGATGGACGTGAACCCCGTCCGCGATCAACTCGACCGTTACCCGCGAATCCTGCAGCAGCGCAAGCGCTGGCCCGGGGTCGCGGTGGTGCAGCGGCCGCATGCCGTTGAACAGATGGGTGCCGACCGTCGCGCCAAGCGCGATGGCCTGCCGGGTCTGGTCGTAGCTCGCATCGGTATGTCCAATAGCCACAACGACTCCCGCATCGACAAAGCGAGCAATCGCGTTGTCGCTTCCGCGCCGTTCCGGTGCCAAGGTAACCATTCGGACCGCTCCCTCGCCCGCCGCCAGCAGGGTGTCGATCTCAGCGGGCTCCGGGTCGCGCATCTGTTGAGGATCGTGTGCACCGCACCGCCCCGGGCTCAGCCACGGCCCCTCCAAGTGGATGCCGGCCACGACGCCGGCCTGCGTCGCTTCGGCCAGTGCCCGCACCGCGTTGCGCAGGTGGGCGGGGGATGCCGTGACCAGACTCGCCAATGTCGTGGTGGTGCCGTGCCGGCGATGAAACGCCGCCGCCCGCGCAATGTCTGCGCTGTCGGCGTCGGTGTAGCTCGCGCCACCGCCGCCATGCACATGCATGTCGACGAACCCCGGCACCACAATCGCGCTCGGCAGGTTGACATTGGCCGGCCGGGGCGGGGGGCCGGCGCCGCAGCCCAGGATCCGGTCACCAGACGTTTCCAGCCACCCGGGCCGGTAGACCCGCTGTTCGAGAACGATCGTGCCGGCAGCGATTAGAGCCATGACGGCGTATGTGGCGCGGTGGTAGGCAACTCCTCGGGCCAGCTGCCGCCGTTTTCCCAGAAGTGCCGGATGTCCTCCAGTTGCCGGCCTTTGGTCTCGGGAGCAAACCGATAGACGAAGACGAAGCTTGCGACCGCGAACACCCCGAACACCGCGAAGGTTCCCGCGCCGCCCAATGAACTCAGCATCGACAGGAACGCACCGGCGACGATCGCATTGGCCACCAGATCCGCGGTGAGCATTGCGCTGGACCCAAGCGACCGCAGCCGCGACGGCATGCTCTCGCCGGCATACACCGACACCAGCGCGCCGAAGCCGAAAGTGAAGCCGATCATGAAGATCAGCACTCCGATGAACCCGAACACGGTGAGCGCGTCGTAGGAGTCCGAACCCACGGCGAACACCAGGATCAACAGGAAGTCAGCGGCGATCATCGTGGCGATACCGACCAACAGAATTGGCCGGCGGCCCAGCCGGTCGACGAGAAGCAGCGAGACCACCACCGCGGCCAGCGCGGCGACTTGAACCAGCGCCGGCAACAGCAGCAACGCGAAGCTGCCGCGGAAACCCATCGCCTCGAACAGCCGCGGGCCGTAGCAGATGATGGCGTTGACACCGGTGATCTGAATGAAAAATCCGAGGCCGACCAGGAAGACGGTGGCTCGCAGATACGGGCGGCGCACCATCTCGGCGATGACGCCGCCGGTTTCTTCGCTTTCTTCGCGAAGCGCGCGGCCGATCTCGGCGAGTTCTTTTTCGACATCGCGGTCCGGCTCGACCCGCTGCAGCGCCCGGCGTGCATCGGCAACGCGGCCCTTGAGCATGTACCAGCGAGCGGTGTCGGGCAACCGGTGCAATAGCAGCAGCGCCAGTACCGCGGGCAGCGCGGCCAGCCCCAGCATTAATCGCCAGCTCTCTGAACCGGTCAACACATGCGAGCCGGACAGCAGGTAGGCCGCTACGTAACCGAGGATGATGCCGACGACGGTTGCCACCTGGTAGGCGACCAGCATGGACCCGCGGACCGCGGCCGGCGTGGATTCGGCGACGAATACCGGTGCCACCACCATGGACAGCCCGATGGTCAGCCCGAGCAACAGCCGTGCCACCAGCAACATCGGCAACGACGACGACACCGCGCCCAGCACCGCCAATACGGCGTAGGCGGCGGTGGCCAGGGTGAGGGAGTTTTTCCGCCCGGCCGCATTGGCCAGTGGCCCGCCACCCATGGCCCCGATGATCTGACCGATGACCACCGCCGTGGTGACCAGCTCCTGCTGGTGGGTGCTGAGGTGAAAGCCGTCGGTGATGTACAGCAGCGCGCCGGCGATGTTGGACAGGTCGTAGCCGCAGATCAGGCCAACACTTGCCGCGGTGATCCCGACCAGCAGCGCTCGTCGCGACAGCTGCGCCTGATTGACGCGGCCCATTCTCATCCGGCTGCTGACTCGTGCGCGTGACATTGGCATACGCCCTCCCACGTTAGGCTGCGCGCGCCGTTATGGAGTGGCCAGGCATGCATCGGCCCGGCGCCAGGCCATGTGGTATGCGCCGGGTGCTCAGAATTCGCGCTGCGGCCTGCGGTTCAGCGAGCGCGCGACCATGATCAAGCCGAACACGATGATGGTGCCGATGACCGCCACGCCGACTCGCACCGGCAGCGCGTCGGCGGGCGGCACGATGGCGGCAGCGGCGCGGGCGGCGAGACCGTCGCCATCGGCATCGGCGACGGGTTTGGCGGCCACCAGCGCCGGGTCCGGCTCGATCAGCGTTCCCACCCGAGTGCCCGGGGACGTGGCGAATCCGTAGTCCAGCAGATGTGCGGCCTGTTGCCACGGCGCGATCGGCTGACGGGTGCCGTGCAGCAGTACGGCCATCAGCCGGCGACCGTCCCGGTTGGCCGCACCCACGAACGTCTGACCGGCGTCGTCGGTGTAGCCGGTTTTGCCGCCCAGCGCGCCCGGATAGTGTGCGAGCAACTGGTTGTCGTTCTCCAGCTGATAACCCGGGGCATCGCCGTGGCCGGGGAAGTCGAAGGTCGGTGTCGCGACGATGCCGGCGAATGTCGGGTTCTCCCAGGCATACCGGTAGAACAGGCCGATGTCGTAGGCGGAAGTGCTCATGCCGGGCCCGTCCAATCCGGACGGTGTCGCGACGCGCGTGTCGCGCCCGCCGAGCTTGGCGGCCAGCGTGTTGATCTTCTCCAGGGCGACCTGCATGCCGCCCAGCTGCACGGCCAGCGCGTGGGCGGCGTCGTTGCCGGAATGCATGAGCAGCCCATGCAAGAGCTGGTTGACGGTGTAGGTGCCACCGGGCGCGACGCCCACCTTGGTGCCCTCTGCGGCGGCGTCCTCCGGGGCGCCGTTGACGGTCTTGTTGAGGTTGAGTTCGTTGAGCGATGCCATCGCGACCAGCACCTTGATGACGCTGGCCGGTCGGTGCCGACCGTGGGGGTCGCGGGCGGCGATGATGGCGCCGCTGTCCAGGTCGGCCACCACCCACGCCTCGGCGGAGATGTCGTCGGGCACCGGTGGCGTGTCCGGCGCGGCGATGACACCGCAGCCGGCCAGTGCGTTGCCGCCGACTGGCGACGGGGGCACCGGCAGCGGAAGCGGCGGATCACCGGCCTGGGGCACTTCCGACGAATCCACCGCCGGCGGGGTGGACACCTTGTAGCGGCACGCGTCCGGCGCGGCGTCGGGCTCGGCCACGGCGGCGGGAAGGCTCGGCGCCGCGGCTAGGAAAACCGCTGCTGCCAGGCACGATGCGGAACGTAGGAAGACCATCGTGTGTGCAGGGTAGGCGATCGGCGGCCCGATTCAGCGGAGCCGCGCTGTGACTGATGTTGCAGAAGTTAAAAGGCGAGGTTCAACGGGCGCCGGCCGCCGCAAGCTCGACGTGCGCGACGGCCGGGAAGCCAATCGTGCCCATCCATAGCTTGCCGGCGCTTTCGACAAGGCCGGTGACGACGCCAAAGTGGGGATGGCTGGTACGTAGGCCGGCGACGGGCGCACCGCCGTCCGGGTCGAACGCGACGGCCCACACCTCGGGTCTGATCCGTGGTTGCATGCGGTCGGGCAGTCGCCACGCGATCTTGCGCAGGATCGGCGGGCGTGGCAGCAGCCATTCCAGCGCAGTATTGGCCTGGGCGACCATCGCCGTCCAGATCCGCCCGTCGGCACCCGTGGACAGGTTGTCGGGCATGCCGGGCAGATTCACCGCCAGCGGTGTCACCGAACCGGCATGCGGGCCGGTCAGCCAGTACTTCGACAGCCGGCGCGCCTGGGTTTCGGCGAAGACCAGCGCCGATTCGTCAGTCGTCGCCGTTACCCCGTTGGCGAAGTAGAGTCCGTCGACCAGCGAAGTGACGGTGCCGTCGGTACCGAGCCGGAACAGGCCGCCGCGTCCGCGTGCCTCGATGACCGCCGCGGTGTAGTCCTCGAAACGAAAATCACACGTCGATTCGGTGAAATAGATTGTGCCGTCGGATGTTTCGGTGACATTGGAACCGTCTTCCAGGCCGGTCCATTGCCGGGCAGCGGGACGACTGTGATGCTCGCCGTCGGCATGTCGGGAAGCGGGTCGACCGGTGGTGGCTGCCAGCGGACCGGGTCGATATTCTTGCCGCGAAAGTGCAACTACCGACGCTGTTCCTCGAGAAATACGTCGGTAGTTGCACTTTCGCGAGACTAGAGATGACTCTCTGTGAGCGCACTGCGCAGAATCGATTCGATGGTGTCGAATTCGATTGGGCCGCTGATCAGTGGCGGCGCCAACTGGATCGCCGGGTCGCCGCGGTTGTCGATGCGGCAGTACAGCCCGCCGTCGTAGATCGCCGCGGACAGCTTGGGCAGCAACCGCTGGCGTTCCTCGGCGCTGAAGGTCTGTTTGGTCGTCTGGTCTTTGACCAATTCGATCGAGTAGAAGTAGCCGTCGCCGCGGATGTCGCCGACGATCGGCAGGTCGTAGAGCCTCTCCAAAGCGGTACGCAGGTCGGCTGTGTGGTGTTTGACGCGATCGGTCAGGCCCTCACGTTCGAAGATGTCGAGGTTGGCCAACGCGACAGCGGCCGAGACCGGATGCCCGCCGAAGGTGTAGCCGTGCGGGAACATCGTCGTCGCGTCGTCGAAGGGCTCGAACAGTCGGTCGCTGGCGATCATCGCGCCGATCGGCGAGTACCCCGACGTCATCCCCTTGGCGCAGGTGATCAGGTCGGGCAGGTAGCCGAAATCGTCACAGGCGAACATCGATCCGATGCGGCCAAAGGCACAGATCACTTCGTCGGAGACCAGCAGCACGTCGTAGTCATCGCAGATCTCCCGGACCCGCTCGAAATAGCCGGGCGGCGGCGGGATGCTGCCGCCGGCGTTTTGCACCGGTTCGAGGAACACCGCGGCGACGGTGTCGGGGCCCTCGAACTCGATCGCCTCGGCGATCCTGTCGGCGGCCCACCGCCCAAAGGCTTTGGCGTCGGCGTCGAACGGTTCAGCTGCGCGGTAGAAGTTCGTGTTGGGCACTTTCACCGCGCCCGGTACCAGTGGCTCGAACGGGGTCTTGAACTCCGGCACCCCGGTGATGGCCAGCGCGCCCTGCGGGGTGCCGTGGTAGGCGACGGCCCGCGAAATCGCTTTGTACTTCCCGGGTTTTCCGGTGAGCTTGAAGTACTGCTTGGCCAGTTTCCACGCGGTTTCCACCGCCTCGCCGCCACCGGTGGTGAAGAACACCCGATTCAGGTCGCCGGGCGCGTAGCGCGCCAGCCGTTCGGCCAGCGCGATAGCCGGCGGCGTGGCGTAGGACCACAGCGGAAAGTACGCCAGTGTGCGGGCCTGCGCCGCGGCCGCCTCGGCGAGTTCGGCGCGGCCATGTCCGACCTGCACGGTGAACAGCCCGGACAGTCCGTCGAGGTAGCTTTTGCCGCGGTCGTCCCAGATCGTGACGCCTTCGCCGCGGGTGATGATCGGCGGTGTAATGCCGGGTCCATGCCGGGCGAAGTGACCCCATAGATGCCGTTCGGCCTTGGCTGACAGATTCTCGCTCATGTTGACCGCGAGCGTAACGCCACGGCGCTTTTGGGCGCTCGAATTATCAGTGGCGTTACGCTCGGCGCCGGCTGCCGACGCCTAGGCCGGCCCGCGTTGGCCAAGCAACCGCCGCTCGATGAGATCAGCGCCGTAGCTAACGCCGCCGGTGGCCGAGAACCCGTCCGCCACCCGTCGTGCGCCCTCGGTCATCGACATCGCCTGCAACACCTTGGATTTCAACCGCATCGGGCTTAGCCGCCGGGCAGCAAGGCGGGTTCCGCTGCGGGAGACCTCGACGCGCCGAGCCACCTCGAACTGGTCGCGGCCATGCGGCACGACGCACACCGGCACACCGCGCACAAGCGCCTTCTGCGTGGTCCCCATACCGCCGTGGGTGACCGCGCAGACCGCCCGATCCAACACGGCGCCGTGCGGCACGAACGCTTTGACGGTGGCGTTGCGCGGCGGCGTGATGCCGTTCGGGACGCCGGTAGGCAACGTGGCGACGACGTGCACAGGCTGATCGGCCAGCGCTTCGAGGGCCGTGAGCGCCAGCGCGGCGTCGTCTTGACGTTCTGAGGAGTTGGAGACCAGCACGACGGGTGAGTCGATGTCGTCGAGCCATGGCGGCGGCTCACCTGCGGGGTCAAAGTCGCAGGGACCGATCAGCTGGACTGAGCCACCCCAATCCGGGTGCGGATATTCGAACGGCTCGCCAGTGGCGACCAGGACCAGCGGCGCGCGCCGGGCGAACTCGTCGGCAGAACCGACCGGGACGGCACCCGCGTCGGCGCGAACCCTGTTGAGCGGACCTAACATCGCCATTTCCACCGCACCGAGCACAATCGGGCGCAGCGCCGCATTGCGTATCCGGCCGGCCAGGCCGGGCCACGGCCGCAGGCCCGGTCCGAACGGCGGCACATCGCGGGATCCCAGAAACGGGGTGTAGGGCCAGAACGTCAGCCAAGGAACGTCCCCGGCGTCAGCGACCGCGGCGGCGCCCCAGCAGTTGGTGTCGATGATCAACGCATCCGGCGCAACGGTATCGATCGCGCCACGCAGGTCGCCGATCTCATGTGCCGCGCGCTCGGCGAAGGTGGCGCAGGCCAACGTCAATGCCGCCCGCTGATTGGGCGCCCTCCAGTCGGACATCACGATGTCCTCGATGCGTGGGTCGATGGCCTCGGTGGCGAATCCGGCTCGGCGACCGGTGAGCACGCCCGCGGCCAGAGTGCGCAACACGACGCGGTGACCGCGTTCGTGGAGTTCGGTCAGCAACGCGCAGATCGGGTACAAATGGCCCAACGCGGGCGAGGTGTACGCCAAAATAGTTGCCATTACGGCTCTTTCGTCGTGAGCGGTTCGAGCATCTCTTGCAGCGCGGCGATGGTTTCCTCGCAGTTCAGGCTGGAGTCGATGCGCAGCAGTTCCCAGGTGCGTAGATCGCAAATTGCAACCAGCTGCGCCAGCCGCCGCGATCGTCCAGGCTCGCCGAGCCGGGCCAGCGCGTCGGGAAACACTGCTTGGCACCAGTCGCGGTGATACTGCTTTCCGGCCGCCACGGCGTCGCCGACGGCAGGGGAGGCCGTGTGCTCGCCGAGCATCTTGAGCATCAACGGCCCCCACTCTTCGTAGTGCCGGACCAGGTTGGTGACGATGTCGTCGAGGTTGTTCGGGACCGCGTCGCCCCGCCTGGCGTGGACTTCGGCAGCGAAGTGGGCTACGGCAGCGGCGAACACGGAATCCCTGTCACCGAACCGGCGCAGGATGGTCTGCACCGTCACGCCGGAACGCGCGGCGATGTCGGCGAGGGTGATATCGGCGAACGCCTTCACCGCGACCAGCTCTTTGGTCGCGATCAGGATGTTGTCGGCGGTTTGGGCGGCAGCGGCCGCTCGAGCGGTCATCCGATAGGGCCGCGCCCTTTTCATGTTAATGATACTAACTCGAAAATTGCGCCGGTGGGTGCTTTGGTGGCGGGCGAACTTAAGCTGAAGCAATGACGACGGCTTCAGACGTCACCGAATTCGAGGCCTTACGCCCGCATTTGCTGACCGTTGCCTACCGGCTGACCGGTACGTTTGCCGACGCCGAGGACATGGTGCAAGAGGCCTGGTTGCGCTGGGAGGG
The DNA here is from genome assembly GCF_059812525.1 of Mycobacterium sp. NGS51. Classification (NCBI taxonomy): domain Bacteria; kingdom Bacillati; phylum Actinomycetota; class Actinomycetes; order Mycobacteriales; family Mycobacteriaceae; genus Mycobacterium; species Mycobacterium sp. NGS51. The sequence continues at coordinate 1,415 of NZ_JCALCV010000011.1, read as the reverse complement.
CACCGATGCCGAAATCGCGGACCTGCGGGCCTGGTTGACGACCGTGGTCAGCCGCCTCGCGCTCGACCGATTGCGCTCGGCGGCCCACCGGCGGGAAAGCTACGTGGGCGAATGGTTGCCAGAGCCGGTGGTGACCGGATTCGACGACGCCGATCCGCTGTCAACGGTGGTGGCCAACGAGGACGCCCGCTTCGCGGCGATGGTGGTGCTGGAGCGGCTGGGCCCCGACCAGCGGGTGGCGTTCGTGTTGCACGACGGGTTCGCGGTGCCGTTTGCCGAGGTCGCCGACGTGCTGGGAACCAGCGAGGCCGCCGCGCGGCAGTTGGCATCGCGGGCGCGCCGGGCAGTGGCCGACTCGCCGCCACCGAAGCCGGACACCACTCACAACGAGGTGGTGGGCAAGTTGATGGCGGCGATCGCCGCCGGCGACCTGGCCGCCACCGTCGCCCTGCTGCATCCGGACGTGACGTTCACCGGCGACTCCAACCGCAGGGCGCCGACCGCCGCCCGGGTCATCCACGGACCGGACAAGGTGGCGCGTTTCGTGTTGGGTCTCGCGCAACGCTATGGACCCGCTTTCGTCACCGCCAACCAGTTGGCGCTGGTCAACGGCGAGCTGGGCGCCTACACCTCAGGCTCCCCGGGTGAGGACGGCTATCAGGCGATGATGCCGCGCGTCACCGCGATGACGGTGCGTGAGGGGAAGGTGTGTGCTATCTGGGATATCGCCAACCCTGACAAGTTCACCGGCTCTCCGCTGCGGGCTGGTTAAGCCACGGAACCCGGCAGGCGTCACCGGAATTGAAGCCCTGCTCGGTGATGCCCAGCGCCGAATACATCCGGGCCCGCATGTTTTCCACACCGATCTGGTAGCTCAACTCGACCACGCCGGCATTCCCGAAGCGGGCGCGTAGGTCGGCGACCTGGTCGTCGGTGATGGTGTGCGGATCGGTGGTCATCGCGTCGGCGTAGGCAATCGCGGCGCGCTCGTCATCGGTGAAATGCGGTGAGGTGGCGTACTTGTCGATGTCCTTGAGCCGCTCGATGTCGAGCCCGTCGAGTCGTTGCAGCATGGATCCGAAGTCGACGCACCAGGAGCACCCGATGGTCCGCGCAGTCCAAAAGACCGCCAGCTCGCGGACACTCGCGGGCAGTTTGCGTGATGCTGACTGCAGCATGGATTCGTGTACGGCGTTGGCGGCCAAGATCCGTGGATGGTGGGCTGCGACGGTGAACGGCTCGGGGACCTCGCCGAAGCGCCGCTTGGCGTAGCGGTAGGCGGCGCGGATCCACAGCGGGGCCTTCTTCGGCGGCAGGGGCTCGATACGGGTTTTCTGTGTCATACCCCTCAGACGAGACAGCCCGCGGAAGTGTGACACCACCTTTACCGCGAGCGTGCGTGTCCCCGGCCGACT